>JALYQN010000207.1 GCA_030855835.1 Actinomycetota bacterium
TTGGGGGGGCGGCGGCCGCTGGCCCGGGGGGTCCGCGCGCCTAGGCTGACCGCATGGCCGACCCCGCGACGTACCGACCCGCTCCGGGCGCGGTGCCGGACCAGCCCGGGGTCTACCGGTTCCTCGACAGGACCGGCCGGATCGTCTACGTCGGCAAGGCGAAGTCGCTGCGCTCGCGGCTGGGCTCGTACTTCCAGGACCTGACGCACCTGCACCCGCGCACCCAGACGATGGTGACGTCTGCCGCACGGGTCGACTGGACCGTGGTCGGCAACGAGGTCGAGGCACTGCAGCTGGAGTACAGCTGGATCAAGCAGTTCGACCCACGCTTCAACGTGAAGTACCGCGACGACAAGTCGTACCCGTGGCTGGCGGTGACGATGCACGAGGAGTTCCCGCGGGTCACGGTCGGGCGTGGGCCCAAGCGCAAGGGGGTCCGGTACTTCGGCCCGTACAGCCACGCCTGGGCCATCCGCGAGACCGTCGACCTGCTGCTGCGGGTCTTTCCCATGCGCTCGTGCTCGGCGGGGGTGTTCAAGCGGTCCAGCCAGATCGGGCGCCCCTGCCTGCTGGGCTACATCGGCAAGTGCTCTGCCCCCTGCGTCGGCCGGGTCACCGCGGCCGAGCACCGGGTCATCGTCGACGACTTCGTCGGGTTTCTGTCCGGCCGCACCGACGAGTACGTGCGCCGCCTCGAGCGGCAGATGCGCGCCGCCGCCGCGGAGCTCGACTTCGAGCGCGCCGCCCGGCTACGGGATGACGTCGGCGCGCTGCAGCGGGCGCTGGAGAAGAACGCGGTCGTGCTGGGCGACGGCACCGACGCCGACGTCGTGGCGCTGCGTGAGGATCCGCTGGAGGTGGCGGTGCAGATCTTCAGCGTGCGCGGTGGCCGGGTGCGCGGCCAGCGGGGCTGGGTGGCCGACAAGGTCGACGACGCGGGCACCGGCGACCTGGTCGAGCGGGCGCTGGTGCAGCTGTACGACGGCGAGAGCGGCGACGCCGTCCCGCGCGAGATCCTGGTGCCAGCGCTGCCCGAGGACGCGGCCGCGCTGGAAGCCTGGCTGACCGAGCGGCGGCGCGGGCGGGTGGCCGTTCGGGTGCCGCAGCGCGGCGACAAGCGGGCGCTGCTGGAGACGGTGGGTCGCAACGCCGCGCAGAGCCTCGCGGTGCACAAGACCCGGAGGGCCAGCGACCTCACCACCCGCAACCGGGCTCTGGAGGAGATCCAGCGCGCGCTGGCGCTCGACGAGGCGCCGCTGCGGATCGAGTGCTACGACGTGTCCAACCTGCAGGGCACCCAGGTCGTCGCGTCGATGGTGGTGTTCGAGGACGGCCTGCCGCGCAAGAGCGAGTACCGGCGCTTCATCATCCGGGGGGTCGACGGCCAGAACGACGTCGCCAGCATGCACGAGACGATCACCCGGCGCTTCCGCCGGATGCTCGACGACCAGATCGACAAGGGCGTCAGCGACAGCGACGGCGACGGCCCCCTGCTGGTCGACCCCGAGACCGGTCGTCCCCGCAAGTTCGCGTACGCGCCCGGGCTGGTCGTCGTCGACGGCGGACCGCCGCAGGTCGCGGCCGCGGCGCAGGCGCTGACCGAGCTCGGACTCGATGACATCCCGGTCTGCGGGCTGGCCAAGCGGCTGGAGGAGGTGTGGGTGCTCGGGGAGGAAGACCCGCTGGTGCTGCCGCGCAGCAGCGAGGGGCTCTACCTGCTGCAACGGATCCGCGACGAGGCGCACCGCTTCGCCATCACCCACCACCGGTCCCGGCGCTCGCGGTCGATGGTCGAGAGCGCGCTCGACGACGTGCCCGGACTCGGCGAGGTGCGCCGCAAGGCACTGCTCAGCCGCTTCGGCTCGTTGAAGCGGCTGCGGGCCGCCTCCGTCGACGAGGTGGCCGAGGTTCCCGGCGTTGGTCGGCGCACGGCTGAAGCGGTGGTGGCGACGCTGGCACCCGGCGCGGAGAAGGTCACGGCCAGCACCGCCGCGGTCAACACTGCGACCGGTGAGATCCTGGACGACGACGTGTCGGGGGAGGCACCGTGAGCGAGCACAAGCACGAGCACGAGGTCGAGCACGAGCGCGAGCTCGGAGCGCAGACGCTGCTGCTCATCACCGGCATGACCGGCGCCGGGCGCAGCACCGCCGCCGGGGTGCTGGAGGACCTGGGCTGGTTCGTCGTCGACAACCTGCCGCCGCAGCTGATCGATGACGTACAGGCACTGGTCGCTCGGCTCGGCCGCGACGAGCCCCGACTGGCGGTGGTCGTCGACTCCCGGTCGCGGTGGTTCTTCGCCGCCCTGCGCGGTGTGCTCGCCGATCTCGCCCGGCGCGGCGCCGGGCCGTCCGTCCTGTTCCTGGAGGCGTCGGACGACGTTCTGGTCCGCCGGCAGGAGGCCGCCCGGAGACCGCACCCGCTGCAGGGCGAGGGCCGGTTGCTCGACGGCGTGCACGCCGAGCGGGAGATGATGCGCGACCTGCGCGGCAACGCCGACCTCGTCATCGACACGTCCGGGCTGAACGTGCACCAGCTCAGCACCAAAGTGGCCTCCGCGTTCGGTGGCACCGAGCCCGACCGGCTGCGGGCCACCGTGGTGTCGTTCGGCTACAAGTACGGCATCCCGGTGGACGCCGACATGGTGGCCGACATGCGGTTCCTGCCGAACCCGTTCTGGGATCCCGATCTGCGCCCCATGTCCGGCCGTGACCAGCCCGTACGCGACTCGGTGCTCGACCGGCCCGACGCGGTGAGATTCCTGGACGGCTACGAGCAGCTGCTCAGCGCCCTCACCGGCGGTTTCGTCCGCGAGGGCAAACGCTTCCTGACCCTCGCGGTGGGCTGCACCGGGGGGCGGCACCGCAGTGTGGCGATGGCCGACGCCCTGGCCGAGCGGCTGCGCAGCCACGACATCTCCGTCTTGGTCGTCCACCGCGACCTCGGCCGGGAGTGAGCGGGCACCCAGTGAGCGGGCACCCAGTGAGCGGGCCGGAGCTTGCGCCGCAGCGGTCGATCGTGGCGCTCGGCGGTGGGCACGGGCTGGCCGCGTCGCTGTCGGCCCTGCGGCACATCACGTCCGCGCTGACGGCGGTGGTCACCGTGGCCGACAACGGGGGGTCGTCGGGGCGGCTGCGCCGCGAGCTCGGCGTGCTGCCCCCGGGTGACCTGCGGATGGCGCTGGCCGCACTGTGCGGTGACGACGCGTGGGGACGCACGTGGGCAAGCGTGCTGCAGCACCGCTTCCGCAGCGCCGGCGATCTGCACGAGCACGCGCTGGGCAACCTGCTGATCGTGGCGCTGTGGCAGCTGCTCGGAGAGCAGGCTGGCAGTGCTCCTGCCCAGGCGCACGTGGCCGGGCTGGACTGGGTGGCTCGCCTGCTCGGTGCCCGGGGCCGCGTGCTCCCGATGAGCGCGGTGCCGCTGGATGTGACCGCTCTGGTCCGTGGCGCCGACCCGGCCCGCCCGCAGGCGCTGGACCGGGTGCGCGGCCAGATCGAGGTGGCCTCCACTGCCGGCCGGGTGACCGAGATCGCCCTCGACCCGGTGGATCCGCCGGCGTGCCCCGAGGCGGTCAGTGCGATCGCTGACGCCGACTGCGTGGTCGTGGGGCCGGGGTCGTGGTTCACCAGCGTTATCCCGCACCTGCTGGTGCCGAGCCTGTCCGCCGCGCTGCACGAGACCGCCGCCCGGCGGGTGCTGACCCTCAACCTGGAACCGCAGCCCGGAGAGACCGAGGGGCTGTCGCCCGAGGCGCACGTCGAGGCGCTGGCCCGGCACGCTCCCGAGCTGCGCATCGACGTCGTGCTCGCCGATCGCCGTACCGCGGCCGACCCGGCCCCGTTGGCGGGTGCGGCGAGGCGGCTGGGTGGCGAGCTGGTGGTCGCCGATGTCGCCGCGCGGGACGGGTCCCCGCGCCACGACGTGCTCCGACTTGCCGCGGCCTATCGCGAAGTGTGCACGGGCGACCACTGAGGGTGCTTGCACCGCGTGGCAGGATTCGGCTATGGCGATGACGACGCAGGTGAAGTCGGAGCTCGCGAGCACCTCGGTGACCAAGTCCTGCTGCCGGAAGGCGGAGGTGTCGTCGACGCTTCGCTTCGCCGGCGGTCTGCACATCGTCGCCGGCCGGATCGTGGTCGAGGCCGAGCTGGACACCGGCGCGGCCGCGCGCCGGCTGCGCCGAGACGTGGCCGAGGTGTACGGCCACCCCAGCGAGGTCGTCGTGGTCTCCAGCGGCGGGCTGCGACGTGGCACCCGGTACGTGCTGCGGGTGGTGCGCGACGGGGAGGCGCTGGCGCGCCAGACCGGGCTGCTGGACCAGCGCGGTCGACCGGTCCGTGGGCTG
>JALYQN010000215.1 GCA_030855835.1 Actinomycetota bacterium
GATGAAGATCGCGCGCGGGAACAGCAGCACGCGCCGAAAGTCGACGAGGGTCAGCGAGAGGCCGAGCCCGAGCATGATCACCACGAGCGTGGCGGGCATGAAGTAGGTGCTGAGGACGCTCGGCTGCATGGTGGATGGCGTTCAGGCGGTGCGGTCGGTGCGGTCGGTGCGGTCGGTGCGGTCGGTGGGGTCGTCGCTCACGCCCACATGATCGACCCTCCCGCGAAATGCGGGAAGGTGGCTGGCTCAGAACCCCGGCAAGCAGCCAGAATCCCGCATTTGCGTAGCAACTCTGGCCCCGCGGCAGTTCGAGGCAGAGGGTCACGGGGCGGGCCGGCGGCGAGGTCAGCGCTGCGGTCGTCGGTCAACGATCCGCTGCATCTTCCCGGCCGAGCGCTCGACAGCGTTCGGCTCGACCACCTCGACCTCGACACCGACTCCGATCAACGCCTTGACCTGCCGGGCCAGCTCGACGCCGGCCTCGGCCGCGACCTCGGCTTCCGCATCAGCGCGACGTTCCACCCGTACGATCAGCTGGTCCAGCCGCGCCGGACGAATGAGCACGCACTGGAAATGCGGCGACAACCCGGGTGTGCGCAGGATCAGCTCCTCGACCTGGGTGGGGAACAGGTTCACCCCGCGCAGGTTCATCATGTCGTCGGTGCGGCCGGTGACCCTCTCCATCCGGCGCATGGTGCGGGCCGTCCCGGGAAGCAGCCGGGTGCGGTCGCGGGTGCGGTAGCGCACCACCGGCATCGCCTGTTTCGTCAACGAGGTGAACACCAGCTCGCCGAGCTCGCCGTCGGGCAGCACCGCACCGGTCGCCGGGTCGATCACCTCGGGGTAGAAGTGGTCCTCCCAGACATGCAAGCCGTCCTTGGTCTCGACGCACTCGCTGGCCACCCCCGGCCCCATCACCTCCGACAGCCCGTAGATGTCGACCGCCTGCATGTCCAGCCGCGACTCCATCTCGCGGCGCATCTCGTCGGTCCACGGCTCGGCGCCGAAGATGCCGACCTGGAGCGACGTGGCGGCCGGATCGATGCCCTGGCGATCCATTTCGTCGACGATCGCCAGCATGTACGACGGGGTCACCATGATCACGTCGGGCGCGAAGTCACGGATCAGCATGACCTGCCGCTCGGTCATCCCACCGGAGACGGGAACAACGGTGCAGCCGAGCGATTCCGCGCCGTAGTGCGCCCCGAGCCCACCGGTGAACAATCCGTACCCGTAGGCCACGTGCACAACGTGTCCAGGCCGACCGCCGGCGGCGCGGATCGACCGGGCCATCAGGTGCGACCAGGTGCGGATGTCGTCCGCGGTGTAGCCGACGACCGTGGGGCGGCCAGTTGTGCCCGACGACGCATGCACGCGCACCACCTGCTCGCGGGGCACCGCGAACATGCCGAACGGATAGTGCCGGCGCAGGTCGTCCTTGCTCGTCAGCGGGAACCGGTCCAGGTCGGCGAGCTCGCGGCAGTCGTCTGGGTGTACACCGGCATCGTCGAAGGCCTGTCGGTAGTGGGCGACGTTGTCGTACGCGTGCCGCAGGCTCCACCGCAGCCGCTCCAGTTGCAGCACCTCCAGCTCGTCGCGGGGCGCGGTCTCGATCGGCTCGAGGGCACCGGGTGCCGGGGTCAGGTCGTGCACCGCGTCATGCCCGCTCGAGCAGCACGGCGACGCCTTGTCCCACCCCCACGCACATGGTCACCAGTGCCCGCCGCGCGTCGCGGTCGACGAGCTCCAGGGCAGCCGTCAGCACCAGCCGCGCCCCGGTCATGCCGAGCGGGTGGCCAAGAGCGATCCCCCCGCCGTTGGGGTTGACGTGCTCTGCGTCGTCGGGCAGCCGCAGCTCGCGCAGAACCGCCAGCGCCTGGGCCGCGAACGCCTCGTTGAGCTCGACCACGTCCAGGTCGCCAACCGACCACCCGACCCGGCCGAGGGCGCGCCGGCTGGCGGGCACCGGTCCGATGCCCATCACCCGCGGCTCCACCCCGGCGGTCGCGGAGCCCACAACACGGGCCAGCGGGGTCAGCCCGTACTGGTCCACCGCACGCTCCGAGGCGACGAGCAGCGCCGCCGCACCGTCATTGACCCCACTGGAGTTCCCGGCGGTTACCGACCCCCCGTCGCGGAAGGCCGGCTGGAGGGCGGCCAGCGACTCCGCCGTGGTCGTCCGCGGGTGCTCGTCGGTATCGACGTCGACGGTGTCGCCCCAGGTGTTTCCGCGCCGTTGAGCCACCGGCACCGCGACGATCTCCCGTGCCAGCCGACCGGCGGCCTGCGCCTTGGCGGCGCGCTCCTGCGAGCGCAGCGCGAACGCGTCCTGATCGATGCGGGTGACGCCGTGCTCTACGGCGACGTTCTCGGCAGTATCCCCCATTCGGTCGGTGCCGTACGCAAGCTCCATGGCCTCGTTGACGAAGCGCCAGCCGAGCGTCGAGTCGAACAGCTGCGGGGTCCGCGAGAACGCATGTTCCGGCTTGCTCAGCACGTACGGCGCCCTGCTCATCGACTCGACCCCGCCAGCTATGACCAGGTCCGCCTCTCCGGCGCGGACGGCCCGGGCAGCGATAGCAACGGCATCGGCGCCGGAGCCACAGAGCCGGTTCACCGTGGTGCCGGACACCTGCGCCGGCAAGCCGGCCAGCAGCAGCGCCATCCGGGCGACGTTGCGGTTGTCCTCCCCGGCCTGGTTGGCGCAGCCCAGGACGACATCGTCCACGCTGCCCCAATCGATGTCGGGCTGGCGCAGGGTGAGATCCCGGATCGCGTGCGCGGCCAGGTCGTCTGGGCGCACCGACGCCATCGCGCCGGCGTACCGGCCGATGGCTGTGCGGACGCCGTCCACCAGGAACGCTTCAGCCACGAGCATCAGCCTACGTCCGACCAGTCACGGCCACACGGGGCTATTGCGCTGCCCAGGCGACACGTCGAGATGGTGGGGGTGGCGCCTCAGCGGCGGTGCAGGAACACCAACGCCCGGTCGTCACCGGACACGTCGAGCCGTTCGAGCAACCGGCGCGCGCCGTCGCCGAAACCCTCGCGACCCATCCGCTCGGCCTCGCCGAGCAGCTTGTCGATGCCGAGGGTGTAGTCCCGCTCCGGGGTCTCGACCAGCCCGTCGGTGAACATCATCAGCGCGTCTCCTGCCTGCAGCCTCCCGGTCGACGCCAGGAACTCAGCATCGGCGATGAGCCCCAGGGCCGGCCCGGACGACGAGTGCACCTCCCAGCGGCCAGACCCGGCGTGCAGCTGTACGCCCGGCGGGTGTCCGGCCGTACGGAGCTCGAACTCCCCGGTCGACAGCCCCAGCGACAAGTGCACGGCGGTGGCGAAGCCCTCGCTCCAGTCCTGACGCAGCAGGTAGTCGTTGGCGGCCGGCAGAAACTGGTCCGGCGGCAGCGCTCCGAGCAGCCCACCGAAGGCCCCGGACAGCAGCAGCGCCCGGGTGCCCGCCCCCAGGCCCTTGCCGGACACGTCCACGACGACAACCTCGAGCGCACCTCCGCGCTGGGTCTTGGCCGCCACGATGAAGTCGCCAGCGAACTGCGCCCCACCGGCCGAGCGCATAACCGCCTGCGCCGACCAGCCAGGAGGCAGGTCGGGCAGCTCGCCCTGGGAGCGCAGCCGGTCGCGCAGGTCGATGAGCATGGACTCGCCCATCGGTCCCAGCCGCTTGCGATCCATGGCCAGGACCATGATCACGACCATCAACCCCAGCACCACCACCATGGACACCCGCTGTGCCGTGACCCCGTCCGCCCACAGCACCCCGGCCACACACGCGGCCTGGACGAGAATCAGCAGCAGGAACAACCGCATTGCCAGCACTATCCCGCCGAGCAGCAGCGGAATGGCCAGGGCGGCGATCGGCACCCACTCTTGCTCGGTCATCCCCAACGCCGCCGCACCGACGCTCAGGCAGAGCAGGCCGACGAACACGTAGAGCTGCGCATCGCGCGACTGGTTGGCGCGACTGGTCAGCGGCCCCCGCGGCTCGTCCACCGGGGCAGACCGCGAGCGCGTTCCGGGCAGCAGTCCCACCACCCCCCGACTGTAGCCAGTGAGGTATCGATCACCGCGCCTGACACGAGTCACACCAGTACAGTCGCCGGCCGGCCAGCTCGGCCACCGACACCGGCTGGGCACACACCAGGCACCGCTCGCCGGCTCGGCGGTAGACGTAGTGCCGCGGGCCGGTGCGGCGGTTTCGCCCGTGCTCGGGACGAAGTGTTCGGATCCGTCCGGTGCGCACCCCGTCGGCCAGGAGCAACGACAAGTCAGCCCACAGCGCGTCCCAGGTCACCTTCGTCAGGTCGCTGCCAGGCTGGGCAGGGTCGAGCCCGTGGCGGAACAGCACCTCGGCCCGGAATGCGTTACCGACGCCCGACACGACCGACTGGTCCATCAGGAGCGCGGCAACCGGCCGCGTCGACCGGGACAGCCGGACCCAGGCACGATCGGGGTCCGCGTCGCGGCGCAGCGGATCGGGACCAAGGCGACCAAGCAGTCGGGCTCGCTCGGTTCCCGTGAGCACCTCGCACACCGTCGCCCCGCGCAGGTCGAGGTAGGCCGCGTCGGTCTCGATCCGCATCCGGACGGCTCCCACGGGTTGCGGTGCCGGTGCCTCCCCGATCGTCGTACGCCCGAACAGGCCCAGGTGGACGTGGAGGTGCCGGTCCTCGCCCAGGTCGAGCAGCAGGTGCTTGCCGTTCGCCTCCGCTCTGCGCAACGTGGCGCCGTCGATGAGCTCCGCCCCGGCCGCGAACCGTCCCTGCGGGCTGGTGATCCGTAGCGGTCCGCCTCGGAACCTGCGCTGTACGGCGCGAGCAAGTCGGTGCAGCGTGTGCCCTTCCGGCATCCAGGACCACCGGGCTCAGGGGGTGGCCGGCACGATGCCGGTGCGCTCGTACTGGGCGAGCATCTCCAGCCGGCGCAGGTGTCGTGGCTCGGCGCTGAACGCGGTGCTGAGGAACACCTCGACCAGCCGCAGCGCCTCGTCGGTGGTGTGCATGCGCGATCCTACGGAGACCACCCGCGCATCGTTGTGCTCGCGGGCGAGCCGGGCAGTCTCCTCGTTCCATGCCAGGGCGGCGCGCACGCCGGCGACCTTGTTGGCCGTCATCTGCTCACCGTTGCCCGACCCGCCGATGACCACGCCGAGGCTTTCCGGGTCGGCCGCCACCGCCTCCCCCGTACGCAGGCAGAAGGGCGGGTAGTCGTCGAGCGGGTCATATGCCTCGGGACCGTGGTCTACCGGTTCGTGACCGTGGCTGGACAGCCAGTCGAGCAGGGCGGTCTTGAGCTCGAAGCCGGCGTGGTCGGAGCCGATGTGCACGCGCATGGCGGCAGTCTCCACCAGCACCGGTCAGGCGAAGATCGGGCCCTGCTCGCGAGTGCGCTACATCTCGTAGAACCCCGGCGTACCAGCGACCAGCAGCACACCGTCCC
>JALYQN010000245.1 GCA_030855835.1 Actinomycetota bacterium
GGCATGGTGTTCACGTTCCTTGCGGCCAGGGGGTACCAGGTCGGGCGCAGCCTGCTCGAGGCCGACCAGCTCGACACCGTACGAGCCCAGCTCGACCGGGCAGAGCGCGAGGGGGTGCGGATCGTGCTCCCCACCGACGTGGTGGTGGCGGGGGCGGTCAGCGCCGAGGCGCAGCCGCGCCTGGTGGCCGCAGACGCGATCCCCGACGACCAGCTCGGTCTCGACATCGGTCCGGAGTCGGCGGCGGCGTTCGCGGCCGAGATCGGCGCGGCCGCCACCTGCTTCTGGAACGGTCCGATGGGGGTGTTCGAGATAGCCGCGTTCGCCGACGGGACTCGTGCGGTAGCGCAGGCGATGGTCGACTGCTCGGGACTCACCGTCGTCGGCGGCGGCGACTCGGCCGCCGCGGTCCGCCGCCTCGGCCTCGACGAGGACGATTTCGACCACATCTCCACCGGCGGCGGCGCCAGCCTCGAGTTCATCGAGGACAAGCCCCTCCCCGGCCTGACCGTTCTCGAGCAGTCGTGAGCGCCAAGCCATGAGCTCGCCGGGCCGGCTGCCGCTGATGGCAGGCAACTGGAAGTCCCACCTGAACCACCTCGAGGCGGTGGTGCTGGTACAGCGGCTGGCCTGGACGCTGCGCGACAAAGCGCACGACCCCGCCCGGTCCGAGGTCGTCGTGCTGCCCCCCTTCACCGACCTGCGGGGCGTCCAGAGCCTCGTCGACGGCGACCGGCTGCCGCTGGGGTACGGCGCCCAGGACGTGTCAGCACACGACGGCGGCGCGCACACTGGTGAGGTGTCGGCCGCGATGCTGTCGGCGCTGGGCTGCCGCTACGTGGTGGTCGGGCACTCCGAGCGGCGCGAGCAGCACGGTGAGGACGATGCCCTGGTCAACGCCAAGGCTCGCCGCGCCCTCGCCGCTGGCGTCACGCCGATCGTGTGCGTCGGCGAGGATCTCGAGATCCGGCAGGCAGGTGGGCAGGTGGACCATTGCCGGGCCCAGGTCGAGGGGTCCCTGGCCGGCCTCGGCGCCGAGCAGGTGGCGGGGCTGGTGGTGGCGTACGAGCCGGTGTGGGCGATCGGCACCGGCGAGGTGGCCACCCCGGACGACGCGCAGGAGGTGTGCGGTGCGATCCGTGGGTGCGTCGAGGGCAAGTGGGGTGCCACCACATCGGCTTCGGTGCGTATCCTGTACGGCGGCTCGGTCAAGGCGGCCAACATCGCCGCCACCATGGTCGGGCCGGATGTGGACGGCGCGCTCGTCGGGGGAGCCAGCCTGCAGGCCGACGAGTTCGCCGGCATCTGCCGCTTCTACGACCTGCCCGTGCTGTGACGAGGGAGGAGACTGCTCGACGATGATCCTGACCCTGTCCATCGTCCTCATCATCTGCAGCCTGCTGCTCATCGTCCTGGTGCTGCTGCACAAGGGCCGTGGGGGCGGCATGTCGGAGATGTTCGGTGGCGGCATGGCCACCAGCTTCGGCGGGTCGTCGGTGGCCGAGCGCAACCTGGACCGGATCACCGTCGGCATCGGGGTGGTCTGGGCGCTGTGCGTGTTCGCGCTGGGGATACTGCTGAGAGCGCAGGCCTAGGCGCGGCAGCCGGAGACTGGCCGTCACCAGGCGGTATGACGGGGTGCAATCATAGGGATGCGCAGGGGGCAAGGCCGGCGCAAGATGCACGGGACGACGCACGATGAGGACAAGGAGAAAGTGACGTGGCTGGAGGCTCTGCCATCCGCGGCAGCCGGGTCGGCGCCGGTCCCAAGGGCGAGGCCGAGCGGGGGGACGCGGCGCCCCGCCAGAGCGTGACGTACTTCTGCGCGCACGGACACCGCACCACCCCGAGCTTCGCCCTGGACGCCCTTGTCCCCGACACCTGGGACTGCCCCCGGTGCGGGCTGCCGGCCAGCCGGGACTCCGACAACCCGCCGCCGCCGCCGCGGATCGAGCCGTACAAGACACACCTCGCCTACGTGAAGGAGCGCCGCAGCGATGTCGAGGCGCGCGAGATCCTGGACGAGGCGTTGAGCACCCTGCGCGACAAGCGCAAGCGCGGCGAGATCGTCTTCTGAGGCAAGGTCCCATCCCGCCGCTCGACCCGCTCGACCGGGTGGACCGACGTCGTCTTGTGCCGGTGAGTCAGGGGGAGGCGGCGCGGGGGAGGCCGGACGGGACCGCCGCCGCAGCGTCGTGGTCGAGCAACCACAGCGTCCGGTCCAGTCCCCGGGGCCCGGCGGCCGGCACCTGCAGCTGACCCGCGCCTTCCAGCGCGTTGCGGACCGCAGCCGCCTTGGCGTCGCCGGACACGAGGAACCACACCTCACGGGCGCGAGCCAGACTCGGGAAGGTGAGCGTGATCCGGGTCGGTGGCGGTTTCGGCGACCCGCGGACGGCGGCCACGCTGCGGGTCTCATGCGTGGCCGGATGCTCGGGGAACAGCGACGCCACGTGCCCGTCCGGTCCGACCCCCAGCATCAGCACGTCGAACGTCGGCCCGGCGCCGTGGTCCTCGGGCGCGGCCCGGCCGGCCAGCTCGTCGGCATAGGCCGCCGCCACCGCATCGGGATCGTCGCCGTACGCACCGTCGCTGGCCGCCATGGCGTGCACTCGGGTCGGATCCACTGACACCGCGTCCAGCAGGTCGGCGCGGGCCTGGGACTCGTTGCGCTCCGGGTCGTCGGACGGGACGAAGCGCTCGTCGCCCCACCACACCTCGACCCGCCGCCAGTCGACCGCCGAGCAGGCGGGGGAGTCCCGCACCGCCCGGTGCACCTCGCGCGACAGCCCGCCGCCGGTCAGCACCAGCTGGGCGATCCGGCCCGAGCTCTGCACGTCGACCAGCCGGGTCACGAGCCGAGCCGCGGCCGCCTGCGCCAGCAGCACGCCGGTGCGGTGGACGACCACCGTCGGCGCACCGCTCACCCCGAGGCCTTGGCGGTCGGCCTCTTGGCGGTTGATCTCTTGGCAGTTGATCTCTTGGCAGTGGACCTCTTCTTGGTCGCGGACTTCTTGGCGGCGGGCTTCTTGGTGACGGACTTCCTGGTGGCGGCCTGCTTGCTCGTGGACTTCTTGGTGGCGGGCTTCTTGCGGGTCTCGGTCTTTCGCGCGGCCTCCGCGGCCGGTGCGGCCGAGCTCTCGGTCGGTCGACCAGCACCGGTCGGGCCGTCGCGCAGCGAGCGAGCCAGCAGCTGCACGGCGTCCTCGTAGACATCATCATTGTCGAGTCGGCGCAGCTCCTCGGCGAGCAGCTCGTCGACGTCGCGTCGCTTGAGTGCAACCGGCCGGTCCGCCTCACCCGGGATGGTGAACATCGCCAGCCGCCCGTCCGGCCGGTGCAGGCCGATGTCGCCGTGCGCCGAGTGCATCGCCACCGACGTGATGCCCGGTCCCTTGCTGGGGCGCACGTCGACGTCCACGTGCAACCGGCAGCGCAGCCAGGCCGCCATCAGGTCGGCGCTCGGGTTGTCCTTGACGGCCTCGACGGTCCCGCCGGTGATCCGTACGGGGTGCTGGTCCAGCCCAGCGGCGAGCAGCGCCCGCCACGGGGTGAGCCGGGTCCAGGCCAGGTCGGTGTCGCCAGGAGTGTGGTGCAGGGCACGGCGCGCCAGGACCGTCGTGCGTGCCCGGGAGGCCGTTCCCGCGTCGGTGATCCGGCGCTGCGCCAGCCTACCTAGCGGGTCGGCCGCGAGGTCGTCCGGCGCGTCACCGGGCCACCAGGCCACCACCGGCGAGTCCGGCAGCAGCAGTGGCGTCACCACCGAGACCGGGTGGTCGATCAGCTCGCCGGACAGTCGCAGCAGCACGGTCTCGCCGGACCCGCCCTGACCGATGGTGACCTCGGCGTCGAGCCGGGGCCTGCCCCGGCGCGCCCCGCGAATCACCCCGAGCACCCGCGACGGGTGCTCGGTCGACACCTCGCGTGCGGCCCGCATGGCGCCTTCGTGCTGCGCCTCGTGGGTGATCACCACAAAGGTCAGCACCATGCCCATCGCCGGGCTGCCGGCCTTGCGCCGCGCCTGCAGCAGCGCGGCGACCACCTTGTTGGCCGTCGTCTCGGTCAGGTCGATGCGCATCGGGTGCCTCGTTCCTGCTGGGATGGCTCGGTCATGCGCGGCTCATGGACGGCGCCAGGTTCGGCCGTCGCGGGCGAGCATCTCCTCCGCCGACTCTGGTCCCCACGAACCGGAGGCGTACTGGTCCGGGCGGCCGTGTTCAGCCCACCACCTGATGATCGGGTCGAGGATCCGCCAGGACAGCTCGACCTCCTCGTGCTGCGGGAACAGCGGCGGGTCGCCGAGCAGAACGTCGAGGATCAGCCGCTCGTACGCCTCGGGGCTGGACTCGACGAACGCGCCGCCGTACGCGAAGTCCATGTTGACGTCGCGCAGCTCCATCGCGGTGCCGGGCACCTTGCCGCCGAAGCGCAGCGTCACGCCCTCGTCCGGCTGGATCCGCATCACCAGGGCGTTCTGCCCGAGCTCCTCGGTGGCGGTCTGCGAGAACGGCAGGTGCGGTGCCCGCTTGAAGATGACCGCCACCTCGGTGACCCGCCGGCCCAGGCGCTTGCCGGTGCGCAGGAAGAACGGCACTCCCGCCCAGCGCCGGTTCTCGACGTCGAGCCGGATCGCGGCGTACGTCTCGGTGGTCGACCGGCCGGAGATGTCGTCCTCGTCGAGGTAGCCGATGACCTTCTGCCCGCCCTGCCAGCCGGCGGCGTACTGCCCCCGGGACGTGTGCAGGTCGAGGTCGTCCGGGATGCGAACCGACGACAGCACCTTCTGCTTCTCCAGCCGCAGGTTGCGCGCGTCGAAGGACGCCGGGTCCTCCATCGCCACCAGGGCCATCAGCTGCAGCAGGTGGTTCTGGATCACGTCGCGGGCCGCACCGATGCCGTCGTAGTAGCCGGCCCGGCCCCCGATTCCCACGTCCTCGGCCATCGTGATCTGGATGTGGTCGACGTAGTTGGAGTTCCAGACGGGCTCGAACATGGCGTTGGCGAAGCGGAACGCCAGGATGTTCTGCACTGTCTCCTTGCCGAGATAGTGATCGATCCGGAAGACCGCCTCGCGCGGAAAGACATCGGACACGACCGCGTTGAGCGACCGCGCCGAGGACAGGTCGTGCCCGAACGGCTTCTCGATCACGACCCGGCGCCACGACCCACCCTCGCCGTCGGCGAGGCCGTGCTCCTTCAGCTGCCCCACCACATCGGGGAAGAATCCGGGAGGTATGGACAGGTAGAACGCGTGGTTGCCGGCCGTGCCGCGGGCCTCGTCCAGCTCGGCCACGGTGTCGGCGAGGTGGGCGAAGGCCTTGTCGTCGGAGAACTGGCCGGGAACGAAACGGAAGCCCTCGGCCAGCTGCTTCCAGGTCTCCTCCCGGAACGGGGTGCGCGAGTACGCCTTGACCGCGTCGTGGACTACCTGCGCGAAGTCCTGGTGGGCCCAGTCCCGGCGGGCGAAACCGACCAGCGCGAAACCTGGCGGCAGCAACCCCCGGTTGGCCAGGTCGTACACCGCCGGCATCAGCTTCTTGCGGGACAGGTCCCCGGTCACCCCGAAGATCACCAGGCTGCATGGACCCGCTATCCGCGGCAGTCGTCGGTCCTGCGGGTCCCGCAGCGGGTTGTCCGGCACGCTCACCGCAGCACCTCCAGCAGCTGGTCGACGCCCCGCTCCCGGTCGGACAGGTGCAGGCGGAGCACCGGTCGCCCATGCTCTGCGAGTACCTGTGCGTCGCCGGCCGCCTGGGCGGCGACGAACTGGCCGAAGCTGAACGACTGGCCCGGCACGTCCAGGTCGTCGCCCGGGTCACCGGTGACCTGCAGGTACACCCCGGTCGCCGGTCCGCCCTTGTGGTACTGCCCGGTGGAGTGCAGGAACCGCGGGCCCCAGCCGAACGTCGTCGGCCGCCCGGTGCGTGCCGCCAGCGCCGACCGAACCCCTTCGAGCCTGGCATCGGAGCCGCGGTCGAGATAGGCGGTCACCGCGAGGTAGCCGTGCGTGGGGTCCAGCTCGGCGAGAAGCGTGGCGACCGCCCCAGCCAGGTCGCGCGGTTCGCCGAGCTCGAGGCCACCGGTCGCTCGGACCTGCACCACGCCGTCGACAAGCCCGGGCTCGGGCGCGGCGGTGGGGTTCTCCAGCAGACCGCGGGCCGCCTGCTTGGCGCTCTCCACGTCCGGCTGGTCGAACGGGTTGATGCCGAGCACCCGTCCCGCGACGGCGGTCGCGTACTCCCACAGCAGCAGCTGCGCGCCGAGCGGGGCGTCGAGGTTGGCGCCCCAACCGGAGGCGGGGGCCGACCCGTCGCCATCCGGGTGTCCGCCAGCCGGTCCGATAGCGACGACGACCGCGTCAGGTGTGCTCGGATCAGCGTTGGGTGCGTGCGCACTCTCCACCACCACCGGCAGAACCCCGGTGCCCTGCTTGCCGGTGGACTCGGCCACCAGCTGTTCGGCCCAGTCGCCGAAGCCGGCGATGCCCGAGCCGGTGTCGACCAGCACCAGCTTGTCCACGCCGCGGGCGGCCGCGATACCGAGCAGCGCACCCAGGCGCAGCCCTGGGTTCTGGGGGGAGTCCTCGACCAGGTCACCAGCTATCGAGGCCGCCTCGTCGAGAAGCGCACCGACGTCGGCCCCGGCCAGTCCGCTCGGTACCAGGCCGAACGCGGTCAGGGCGGAGTACCGACCGCCGACCTGCGGGTCGGCGGCGAAGACCCGGTAGCCGGCCGACCGGGCGTCCTTGTCCAGCGGCGACCCTGGGTCGGTCACGACGACAACCCGCTCGGCCGGGTCGATGCCCGCCTCGCGGAAGGCGTGTTCGTAGGCTCGACGCTGGCTGTCGGTCTCCAGCGTGCTGCCGGACTTGCTCGACACCACCACCACGGTGCGGTCGAGCCGGTCGGCCAGCGCGGCGCGTACGGTCGTCGGGTCCGACGAGTCGAGCACCCCCAGCTCGACCCCTGCGGTGGCGCAGACCACCTCGGGTGCCAGCGACGAGCCCCCCATGCCGCACAGGACCACGCGGTCCAACCCGGCCGCGCGGTACTCGTCGCGCAGCGTCTCGATCGGCTGCAGGAGCTCGCGCGAGCTGTTGTGCAGGTCCACCCAGGACAGCCGCTTAGCGGCCTCCTCCTCCGCGTCGGCACCCCACAGGGTGGGGTCTCGACGGGCGATCCCGGACGCCACCCGATCGGTGACCAGCTGATCGACGGTCCCGGCGCCGGCGTCCGCGTCAGCCGTGCGGACGGACAGCGCGTATGTCACGCCGGCCCGCCGCCCGTGCTGCCGCTTTCCTCGTCCAGCGCGGTGCGCACGGTGTCGAGCAGCTCGGCCCAGGACTTCTCGAACTTCTCGACGCCTTCGCGCTCCAGCACGGCGATCACGTCGTCGTAGTCGATGCCGAGCCGCGCCAGCCGGTCCAAGACGTCGCGGGCGGAGTCGTACTGGGTGGTGACCATGTCGCCGGAGACCTCACCGTGGTCGGCGACCGCGGTCAACGTGGCTTCGGGCATCGTGTTGACGGTGTCCCGGACGACCAGGTTGTCGACGTACAAGGTGTCCGACAGCGACTCGTCCTTGACCGACGTCGACGCCCACAGCGGGCGCTGCCGGTTGGCGCCGGCGGCCTCGAGCTCCTGCCACCGGGGCGAGCCGATCACCCGCTCGTAGCGCTCGTACGCAAGCCGGGCGTTGGCGATGGCGGCCTTGGCGTGCAACGCCTCAGCCTCCTCGCCGCCGATGCCGGTCAGCCGCTTGTCCACCTCCGAGTCGACCCGGCTGACGAAGAACGACGCCACCGACTCGATCGTCGCCAGGTCGAGGCCGTTCTTCCTGGCATGCTCCAGGCCGGTCAGGTACCCGTCCATCACGGCGTCGTAGCGGTCGAGGCCGAAGATCAAGGTGACGTTGACGCTGATCCCCTCGGCGATAGCCGCGGTGATAGCCGGGAGGCCCTCGAGCATCGCCGGGATCTTGATGAACAGGTTGGGGCGATCGACCATCCACCACAGCGCCCGAGCCTCGGCCACTGTCGGCTCGGTCTTGTGCGCCAGCCTCGGGTCGACCTCGAGGCTGACCCGGCCGTCGCGGCCGCCGGTCGCGTCGTATGCCGGGCGCATGACGTCGCAGGCCCAGCGCACGTCGTACGTGGTGATCGCGCGCACCGACTCCTCGAGCGAGACCTCCCGGACGCGCAGGTCGCGGACCTGCTCCTCGTACTCGTCGGCGTCCTTGAGAGCCTTGGCGAAGATCGTCGGGTTGGACGTCACGCCGACCACTCCCCGCTCCCGCAGATCGGCGAGGCCGCCGCTGCTCAGCCGGTCACGCGACAGATCGTCCAGCCATATGGCCACGCCCTGGTCGGTGAGTGCCTGGATCCTGGTGTCCGTCATCGGGTGCCTCCATTGTCGGCGCCGTGGGTGGTCTGCCCGACGGCGGTCACGCTGTCGTGGGCGGCGGCCACGACGGCCTCCGCGGTGATGCCGAACTCCCGGTACAAGGTCTGGTAGTCGGCCGAGGCGCCGAAATGCTCCAGCGAGACGCACCGGCCGGCGTCGCCGACGATCTCGCGCCATCCCTGTGCGACGGCCGCCTCGACGCTGACCCGGGCGCGCACCGACGACGGCAGCACCTGCTCGCGGTAGGCGTCGTCCTGCTGCTCGAACCACTCCCGGCACGGCATCGACACCACCCGCGCCCGTAC
>JALYQN010000261.1 GCA_030855835.1 Actinomycetota bacterium
CTGCTCCACCGTCAGGTCGATGGACTCGGTCGCCACTCCGGGCAGGTCGAGATGGATGACGAACGAGCTGCCCTCCCGGTAGGCGTCCATCGGCATCACCGCCGGGCGGGTGCGGGTGCCGAGCATCGCCTCGGTGAGCCGGTCCAGGTCGCGGAACGGATCGGTGCGCATCAGCATGAGTGCCTCCTCCTCCTGCGCCGGCCCCGGTCGGGTGGTTTGCGGCCTGCCGTCCCGAGGCAAGATGTGTAGTGACTGTCATAGATTCTCCAGCTGTGTGGGAACATGTCAAGCAGCTTCGACGATATAGATCGTGGATCGGGAGGTGTCGACGATGACGAGGATGAACGGGATGGAGCGGGTGGCGTTCGCGACTCTGGGACTGCCCACCGACGCCACCAGGAGCGAGATCGCACAGGCCTATCGGCGGCTGGCTCGGGCCACGCACCCGGACCTGTGCGGTGATGTTGATGCTGGGGAGCGGTTCGCCGCGATCAGCGCCGCCTACCAGCAGGCGATCACGACCGCGCCCGGGGCGCCGGTCGCTGACCCTGTTCGGGATGTCTCGCCTGGCCCGGGGCGGTCGTGGCGAGGCGGGACGCCGAGCGTTGCTGGTGCGGAGGTGGTTGCCGGGCCTGTGCATGTCACCCCCCTGCCGCCCCGACCGTCGCCGCCCGACCGGAGGCACTGACGATGGACCTCGGTCGCGATCGGGCGCTGTACGGGATGTCGGTCACCGCCGAGTTGACCGGCGTCAACCCACAGATGCTGCGGGTCTACGAAGCCAAGGGCCTGCTCGAGCCGTACCGCAGCGACGGAGGCACCCGGCGCTACAGCGACCACGACCTCGAACGCATCGATGAGATCACCACCCTGCTCGCGGCCGGTCTCAACCTGGCCGGGGTCGATCACGTCCTGCGACTGCAGGCCGAAACCCGCCACCTGCAAGCCGAGGTCAACCGACTCCGTGCCCGCGACCGTCGCGGTCGCGCCAAGACCAGGACCAAGACCCGGGAGGAATAGCGCAGGACCAGCGCTGGCTGCCCGCAACGGCGAACGTCAAGCAAACCCGATCATCGCCGGGGAGAGTCGCCGTGGACAACAGACCGATGCTTGTCGCCGGCACTGTGATCAAGGTCGCCGTGTGCTGCTGGAAATGGCGGCACGCCCGGCCTCGAGACGGGCGACCGGGATCCGGAACGGCGAGCACGACACGTAGTCGAGTCCCGCGTCGTGAAAGAAGTGAACGCTGTCGGGGTCGCCGCCGTGTTCCCCGCAGACACCGATCTTCAGGTCGGGCTTGGCGTCGCGGGCCTCCGCCACGGAGATCCGGACGAGCCGGCCGACACCTTCCTGATCGATCGACTCGAACGGGCTGACGCCGAAGATGCCGAGGTCGAGGTAACGCGAGAAGAATGAGGATTCGACATCGTCGCGGCTGAAGCCCCAGCCCATCTGGGTGAGGTCGTTGGTGCCGAACGAGAAGAAGTCGGCCGCCGCCGCGATCTGTCCGGAGGTGAGCGCCGCCCGCGGGATCTCGATCATCGTGCCGACGAGTGCCTCGACGCCCACCTCCGCGAGGATGCGTAAGGCCTCCTCACGGACGACCTCCAGTTCCTGCACCGCGCCGACCAGCGGAACCATCACCTCCGGCCTGGGATCGAGACCGTCCTCGCTGAGAGTCTTGGCGGCCTCGGCGAGCGCCCGGACCTGCATGCCGAAGAGCCCGGGGATCAACAGCCCGAGGCGGACGCCGCGCAGTCCGATCATGGGGTTGCTCTCATGCAGCCGCTGGACGGCGTCGAGCAGAGCGAGACGCTTGGGGTCGACCGTCTGCTCTGTCGCCTCCGCGACCGCGACCTCGACGGACAGCTCGATCAGGTCGGGAAGGAACTCGTGCAGCGGGGGGTCGAGCAGGCGGACTGTGACGGGCAGCCCGTCCATCGCGCGCAGGAGGCCGACGAAGTCCTCGCGTTGCAGCGGCAGTAGCGCGTCGAGGGCGACTCCCTGCTCCCGAGGCCCGTCCGCGAGCACCAGGTCCTCGACGAGCTGGCGTCGCTCGCCCAGGAACATGTGCTCGGTTCGGCACAGGCCGATTCCGGCGGCGCCGTACTGGCGGGCGCGCTCGGCATCCTCGGCGCTGTCGGCGTTCGCCCGCACCCCTAGGCGCCGCGCCTCGTCGGCGTGCCGGACCAGCCGGTGCACCGCTTGCACCAGGTCGTCGCCGTCCTCGGGGGCGAGCTCGCCCTCGAAGTACTGCACCACGGGGCTCGGGCTGACTGGGACGGCGCCGATGTAGACGGCGCCGCTGGTGCCGTCGATCGACAGCACATCGCCCTCCCGAACCACGGTGCCGTCTGCGGAGGTGATCGTGCGCGCGTCGACGTCGACATTGAGATCCTCGGCCCCGCACACGCAGGTCTTGCCCATGCCACGCGCTACCACGGCGGCGTGGCTGGTCTTGCCACCACGGCTGGTGAGCACGCCGTCCGCAGCGATCATCCCGGCGAGGTCGTCCGGGTTGGTCTCCCGTCGGACCAGCAGGACGTCTCCCCCGCGGGCTGCCGATGCCACGGCCGCCGCGCTGTCGAAGACGACCTTGCCGACGGCTGCACCCGGCGACGCGCCCATCCCCGTTGTCAGCAGCGAGCGGCTGCCGTCGTCGGTCGAGGCGAACGCCGGGAACATCAGCCGGGCCAGTTGCACACCGGTGACCCGGCCAAGGGCCTCGTCGAGGTCGATCAGGCCCTCGTCGACGAGTTGGGTCGCGATGCGGAAGGCGGCGCCGGCGGTGCGCTTGCCGACGCGGGTCTGCAGCATCCACAGCGTGCCTCGCTCGATGGTGAACTCGATGTCGCAGAGGTCGCGGTAGTGCTCTTCCAGCGTTTGCATCATGCGCAGCAGTTCGGTGTACGAGGCCTTGTCCAGACCCTGCAGGTCGGCCAGCGGCAACGTGTTGCGGATGCCGGCGACGACGTCTTCGCCTTGGGCGTCTTGCAGGTAGTCCCCGTACACGCCCTGCGCGCCGGAGCCTGGGTCGCGCGTGAACGCGACCCCGGTGCCCGAGCCCATCCCGAGGTTGCCGAAGACCATCGAGCAGACGCTGACCGCGGTGCCCAGGTCGGCTGGGATCCGCTCCTGGCGGCGGTAGAGCCGGGCCCGCTCGCCGTTCCAGGAGTCGAAGACGGCCCGCGTCGCCAGCTCGAGCTGCACGCGCGGGTCCTGCGGGAATGGCTCGCCGGTGTGATCGTGAACGAGCTGCTTGAACTTGTCGACGAGCGCGCGCAGCTGAGTCTCGTCGAGCCCGGTGTCGCTGTCCGCACCTTGGGTGTCCTTGACCTGCGCGAGGGCTTGCTCGAAGCCCTCGACGCCGAGGACGGTCTTGCCGTACATCTGTATCAGCCGCCGGTAGGAGTCCCAGGCGAAGCGCTCGCTACCGGCCTGCTTGGCCAGTCCTTGCACGCTCTCGTCGTTGAGCCCGATGTTCAAGACTGTGTCCATCATCCCGGGCATGGAGAACTTTGCCCCCGACCGGACGCTGACCAGCAGCGGGTCATTGGGATCCCCGAGCGTCTTGCCCATGCGCTGCTCGAGCGCCGTGAGGTGTTCGTCAACCTCGGCCGCGAGCTCGGCCGGCACCGCTCCGGTCTCGAGGTACGTCCGGCACGCCGCCGTACTGATCACGAAGCCCGGCGGCACCGGCAGGCCGAGCCCTGTCATCTCACAGAGGTTCGCACCCTTGCCGCCGAGCAGGTCCAACATGTCGCGGCCGCCTTCGCCGAAGTCGTAGACCAGCTTTGTCATGACGGCTCCTTGGGCGACAGCGGGACAGGACACGATCGTAGGTGTCGAGGGGCGGCCCTGCCGGACGCGGTCAAAGCCCCCGGTTGCCTCCACCCGGGGCGTCGAGGACATGCCGTGGTGATCTGCGACCGGGCTCGCTACTACCTACGCGGCAGCGGCTGGATGGTCGGGTCCGCCGCTCGTGCGACCCGTAGAACTTCCGCTGCTTGTCCGTCCTCGTGGGTGACGACGACCTTGCTGCCGCTGAAGCGAACCATCGGGAGTGCGTCGTAACCAGCGACCCTCATCCGCGCGGCCAGGAGCCTTGCCTTGCTGACACTCCTGACTTCGAAGACTGAGTCCACGTTCGGCAGTGTCACATCCCCAGGGTGGAGGCACAATCAGCCATGTCAGATCCTGAGCGCGCCGCGAGGATGCAGGAGTGCATGGCGTTTCGGATGCGGCTGGTCGACGCTGGGGCCACCACCAGGGCAAACCTCCGCCGCAGCGCAGCTCCCGCCGGTATCTACGGCGCGGTGAGATGCTCCCAGTCAGATTGCAGGCTCGGGAGGTCTGCGTAGACCGTTCGGGCCCCGGCCTCTCGCAGCTCCCCGGCGGCGATACCGCCACTGAGAACACAGACCGTTGGCACGCCCAGCTGCGCCGCGGAGTGCACATCCCAGATCGAGTCGCCCACCATCACCGCCACCGAGGCGTCCACCCGTCGCATCGCGCTCCGCACCAGGTCTGGCGCTGGCTTGCTCGCGTCGGCGTCCTCGGCGGTCACCCAGGTGTCCGCGAGCTCCCGACCGTTCAGCAAGTCGAGGTAGTGGTCGACATGCTCGGGTTTACCCGATGTGGCCAGTACCACCCGGAGCTCTTTCCCGTGCAGGAAGGCCAGGAACTCCGCGGCGCCAGGAAGCAGGCCAACCTCGTGAAGGAAGGGGTCGAACTCCTCAGTCCACGCAGCCCGCAGCGCGTCTCCAACACGGGCCTCGGTGTCGTCTCCGGCAACGGCAGCCACCAGCCGGTCGCCGCCCATGCCGATGGCGCGGTGGATGCGCCACGCCGGAGGGAACAGTTCGTGCCGAGCGAACGCTCTGGCCCAAGCCAGGGTGTGGTGATAGTTGGTGTCGACCAGCGTGCCGTCAACGTCGACCACTGCGGCGTCGACCGCACCGATCTGGACCTCGGCGGGCTGCTGTTGCTCCTGCAGGCTCATGGTGCTCACGATACGGCGAAGCGGGCCAGCGTCGCAGCCGTCGCGTTGCGCTTGCCACCAGCGACCGCTGGGCGATGGGGCTGGCCTACCGAGCGAACCCGGTCCGGTTTAGGCGGCGCTGCTCAAGCAATGACGGCGTCAATGGCCTTCTTGAGCGCGCTCGGTTGGGTCGGGTGGCGCGGAGCGGTCTTCTTCAGCTCCAGCATCCGCGCGCCGATGTCGCCGAGCTGGTTGCGTCCCAGCCCGTCACGGACCTTGGGGAACCACGCCTGCTCCTCCTCGTCCATGTGGTGGGTGACAATCTCGATGAGCACGGTCATCTTGGCGTCGAAGCGTTCCTCCGCGGGAGTCATGGCCGCGAGCTCCGCGCACAGCAGGTCTGCCACATGGTGCTCCTCGTACGACTCGAGCACGTCCTTGCCCAGATCCGGCAGCAACGTGTGCGTCTCGGGATACATGACCTCGTTCTCGATGTACGTGTGCACGGTGAGCGCCTCGAGAATGCTGTCCGCCAGCGATTGTTTGGTCTTCAACGCGTTCTCCCCGGTCTGCTCGAACCGCCTGAACAGGCGACGGATCTGCTTGTGGTCAGCTTTGAGGATGACGATCGCGTCGGTGGACATGTTTCAGGCTCCGATCGGTTCACGCACAGGACGTGCAGAAAGCTCGATGACTCTGAGCTGGTCAGAACTGCCTGCCTGAAGTGGACTCCCTGCCAGCCAGCTCAACAGTACGGGCATTCGCCTGACAGCGACGCGGCTCCGCACCAGTCTGATGGGCGGCATCCTTGACAGTCCGGCCGATCAACCCAGTTTGCGCAGGTCAGCCGCAACCCCGGCCGGCGTTCGTCCCCTGAGCCGCGATGACGTCACGACCCGAGGATGGCGAGGACGCGCGACCGCGTACCCACCGGCTACCAGGTCCTGCACCAGTTGTAGGTCCTCGTGAGCAGGTACCGGCTGGAAGCCCCCGACCGCGAGGTAGGCATCGGCTCGGACGCCGAGATTCGCTCCGTGGACATGTCCGTGCCGTTGCCGGTACGACGTTGTCCAACGGCGCCGTGTCTCGCGGTTTCCTGTGCCAGTCAACGTCACCATGCCGGCCACCGCGGCATGCCCACGGCCGGCAAGCGCCAACTGCGTGGACAGCCAGTCGGGCGGCACCTGCGAGTCGGCGTCGGTGTGCGCCAGCCAGACCGACTCGTCCGGCAGCCCGCCTAACCGGTGGAGCGCATAGGTGCAACCGGTCGCACGTGCGGCGCCCACGCCGCCAGCGGGGGACCCCGATCGGACCGTGACCGTGGCACCGGCAGCCGCGGACCGCGCTGCGGTTTCGTCGACGCAGTGGTCGGCGACCACGACGGTGAGCACGTCCAGGCTGGCCTGACGGGCGGCGATCGCGATCGAGGCCAGGCAGGCGGCGACTGTGTCCTGCTCGTCGCGAGCGGGCACCACGACAGCAACGGCTCGCGGCCTCATCGGCCGGTCACACGAACACCGTCTCGTGCGGCCGGGTGAAGTGGGCCATCACCTGAGGTGACAGCACCGCCTGGTCGGAAGGATCCGCGCTCAGCGGATACAGCTGGCTGGCGAAGCATGCCACGGCTGCCGCCTTGGCGAGCCGCTCACGCGGATGCAACCGGACCATGCG
>JALYQN010000266.1 GCA_030855835.1 Actinomycetota bacterium
GTGCAGCCAGGCGGCCAGCGTCCCCGCCCGGACCGGGTCGTCCGGCAGTCCGGCCAGCAGCGCACCGCACAACCCGGCGAGCACATCACCGGCACCGGCGGTGGCGAGCCACGGGGTGCCGGTCGTGTTGACCTGGACCACCCGAGCTCGATCCCGTGCTGGGCCGGCCACCAGGGTCCGGTTGCCCTTGAGCAGGACGGCGGCTCCGAACCGGTCGGCGGCAGCGCTGACCGACCGCAGCGGGTCGCGCTCGACCTGCCCGCGTTCGACGTCGAGCATCCGGGCCAGCTCACCGGCGTGCGGCGTCAGCAGCGCGGGCACCCCGAGCGGCCCGTTGACGTGCTGCAGCGCATCGGCATCCACGACCAGCGGCACCTCGTCCCCCCGGGCCCGTGCCAGCACCTCACCCGCGTCGCCCCCACCACCGGAGCCCACCACCCACGCCTGCACCTTGCCCTGGCTGATGACGACCTCTGGGTGCCGGACACGGACCAGATCGGCCACCTCGTCCGGGCCGGCGTAGCGCACCATCCCCGCCAGCCCGCACGACGCACCGGCCACCGCGAGCAGCCCAGCACCGGTGAACTCCGCCGACCCCGCGGCGACGCCCACCACGCCCCGGGTGTACTTGTGTGCCGACGCACCGGGGACGAGCCCGGCCAGCCATCGCGCCACCGTGAGCGCCGTCGGCGCCAACACCGTCGGCCCGCCCAGGTACGGGGCCAGTCCGATGTCGACCAGGTGCACCGCCCCGGCCCGCTCGGCGCCGGCACCGACCAGCAGACCGACCTTGTACGCGCCGAAGGTCACGGTCAGGTCGGCGCGGACGCAGTCCCCGTCCACCGTGCCGTCGTCCACCCCGATCCCGCTCGGGACGTCGACCGCGACCACCGGGCAGCCCAGCGTGCGGGCGTGCGCCCAGGCGGCGGCCGCCTCGCGACGCAGTCCGCCCGAGCCGCCGATGCCGACGATCCCGTCGAGCACCAGGTCAACACGACCAGTGTGATCCACGCCGTCGACCAATCGGCCGCCCGCGGACAGTACCGCCGCGAGCCCGCCCGGGTGCGCCTTGTCGGGACTCAACAGGACCACCTCGGCCCGCGCTCCCCGCCGGACCAGCCGGGCCGCGGCGAACAGCGCGTCGCCACCGTTGCTCCCGCTGCCGGCAAGCACCAGCAGCCGCCGCCCGTACACACCGCCCAGCAGGTCTGCGCACGCGGAGGCCAACCCGGCAGCGGCGCGCTGCATCAGCGCCCCCTCGGGCGTGACCGCCATCAGCTGCTGCTCGGCGGCCCGGACTGCCTCGACGGCGTACGCCGCACGGGCGTCGCCTTCACCGACCGGCTGGTGCACGCTGCTGACTCCTGGGTCAATCCTCGAGGACAACGACGGCCGAGGCGATCCCGGCGTCGTGTGACAGCGACACGTGCACGGAACCGACACCGGTCTTCTCGGCAAGCGCTGCGACCGTACCGGTGAGCGAAAGGTGCGGCCGACCGTCCTGGCCGGTCGTGACCTCGGCGTCGGTCCAGGCCAGCCCGGCGGGAGCACCCAGCGCCTTGGCGAGCGCCTCCTTGACGGCGAACCTGGCCGCCAGCGACGCGACCGGACGCCGCTGCTCGGCCGCTGTGAACAACCGGAGTCGCAGCCCCGGTGTGCGCACCAGCGCCTGCTCGAAGCGGGCCACGTCGACGACGTCGATGCCCAATCCGATGATCATGTACCGATGATCACGGGCCGACGCTCACCGGCTCACTCGACGGTGACCGACTTGGCCAGGTTTCGCGGCTGGTCGACGTCGTGGCCCAGCGTCGTGGCCAGCTCGCACGCGAACAGCTGCAGGGGAACCGTGGCTACCAGCGGCTGCAGCAAGGTGGGCACCTTCGGCAGCCGGATCACCTCGTCGGCGACCGGCACCACGGCCTCGTCGCCGTCTTCTGCCAGCACGATCGTGCGGGCCCCGCGAGCGCGCACCTCCTGGATGTTGCTCACCACCTTGTCGTGCACCTGCTCGCGCCCCCGCGGCGGCGCGATCACGAAGACCGGCACCCCTGGTTCGATGAGAGCGATTGGGCCGTGCTTGAGCTCGCCCGCGGCGAACCCCTCGGCGTGCAGGTATGCCAGCTCCTTGAGCTTTAGTGCGCCCTCCAGCGCGACCGGGTAGCCGACGTGGCGGCCGAGGAACAGCACCGACCTCGATCCGGCCAGCTCCCGCGCCAATGCTCGCACCTGCTCGGCACCGTCGAGCATCCGCTGCACGGCCGCTGGGACCTGATGCAGCTGCTGCAGGATCGCCGCCACCTCGTCGCCGTACTTGGTGCCGCGGACCTGGCTGAGGTAGAGACCCAGCAGGTAGCAGGCCACGATCTGGGCCAGAAAGCACTTGGTCGAGGCGACCGCCACCTCCGGTCCGGCATGGGTGTAGACAACGGCGTCGGACTCGCGCGGGATCGTCGACCCGTTGGTGTTGCACACCGCCAGCACCTTGGCCCGCTGGGCGCGGGCGTACCGGACCGCCATCAACGTGTCCATGGTCTCGCCCGACTGGCTGATCGCGACGATGAGCGTAGACCGATCGACGATCGGGTCCCGATAGCGGAACTCGCTGGCGAGCTCGACCTCGCACGGCAGCCGCGTCCAGTGCTCGATGGCGTACTTGGCCACCATCCCGGCGTAGAAGGAGGTACCGCAGGAGATGATGATGACCTTGTCGATCGCACGCAGCTCGTCGTCGGAAAGCCGCATCTCGTCCAGCTGCAGGGTGCCCGAAGGGCCTAACCGCCCGAGCAGGGTGTCGGCGATCGCCTGCGGCTGCTCATCGATCTCCTTGAGCATGAACCAGTCGTAGCCGCCCTTCTCAGCGGCCGAGGCGTCCCAGTCGACGTGGTACTCGATCCCCGGCGCCGGCCCCCCCGCGAAGTCGGTGATGACGACATCGTCCCGGGTGACGACCACCACCTGGTCCTGGCCGAGCTCGACCGCGTCTCGAGTGTGCGCGATGAACGCGGACACGTCTGAGGCGACGAAGTTCTCGCCGTGACCTCGGCCCACAACCAGCGGTGAGCTGCGGCGGGCGGCGACGATGGTGTCGGGCTGATGCGCGTCCAGCGCGACCAGGGTGAAAGCACCTTGCAGCCGACGGCAGACCGTGCGCATCGCCGCCCCGAGGTCGTCGACCGACTCAGCTGCCGTGCCCTGCGATTCGTGCAGCGCGATCTCCAGCAGGTGCGCGACGGTCTCCGTGTCGGTGTCGGAGACGAGATCGTGCCCGGCCGACTCGAGGCCGGCTCGCAGCGCGGCGAAGTTCTCGATGATCCCGTTGTGAATGACCGCGATCCGTCCGGAGCAATCGGTGTGCGGATGGGCGTTGACGTCGTTCGGCGCGCCGTGGGTCGCCCACCTGGTGTGGCCGATGCCTGCCGTCGACGCCGGCGGCGGCTCGTCGGCGAGCACCTTGTCGAGGTTCGCGAGCTTCCCGGCGCGCTTGGCGACGTACAGCTTGTCGGGGGTCTCGGCGTCCACGACGGCGATGCCGGCCGAGTCGTAGCCGCGGTACTCGAGCCGTCGCAGGCCGTCCA
>JALYQN010000272.1 GCA_030855835.1 Actinomycetota bacterium
GCAGCAGGCCGCGGTCCGCGGGCGACACGCGACGCCACTCGGCGAAAGCGGCGTGCGCGGCCTCGATCGCCGCGTCCGCCCCGGGGGCGTCGAGCTGCGCCACGGTTGCGACGGCCCGTCCGGTCGACGGGTCGACGACCTCAGAGACGCTCGAAGCCACGGACCCGCTCCCAGTCGGTGACCACCGCGTCGAACGCCTGCAGCTCGACGTCGGCGGCATTGAGGTAGTGCGCCACCACGTCGGCGCCGAAGGCGGTGCGGGCGACAGCCGACGCGGCGAAGGCGTCGCGCGCGTCCCGCAGGGTGTGCGGCACCAGCGTCTTGTCCGACTCGTAGGCGCTGCCTTCCAGAGCCGGCTCCAGCTCGATCGTGTTCTCGATGCCGTAGAGGCCGCCGGCGAGCATCGCGGCCAGCCCCAGGTACGGGTTCACGTCCCCCCCGGGCACCCTGTTCTCGATCCGCAGGCCGCCGCCGTGGCCGACGGCTCGCAGCGCGCAGCTGCGGTTGTCCCACCCCCACGCCACGGCTGTGGGCGCGAACGACCCGGGGGCGAAGCGCTTGTAGGAGTTGATGTTGGGCGCGTACAGGAGGGTGAACTCCGCAAGCGTCGTCTGCACCCCGGCGACGAACTGCCGGAACAGGTCGGTGGGACCGTCGTCGTCGGCGAACACGACCGAGCCGTCGGTCCCGCGCAGACTCATGTGGATGTGGCAGGAGTTGCCCTCGCGCTCGTTGAACTTGGACATGAAGCTGAGTGCCTTGCCGTGCAGCGCGGCGATCTCCTTCGCGCCGTTCTTGTAGACCGCGTGGTTGTCCGCGGTGCGGATGGCGTCGTCGAACAGGAAGGCGATCTCGTGCTGGCCGAAGTTGCACTCCCCCTTCACCGACTCGACCACCAGCCCGCTGGCGGCCATGTGGTTGCGGATGTCGCGCAGCAGCGGCTCGACCCGGGTTGTGCCCAGCAGCGAGTAGTCGACGTTGTACTGGTTCGCCGGCGTGAGTCCCTGGTAGCGGGCGTTCCAGGCGGCCTCGTACGTGTCGTCGAAGACGATGAACTCGAGCTCGGTCGCGGCCGGCACCGCCCACCCGAGGGTGGTCGCCTTGTCCACCTGGTCCTTCAGTACCTGACGCGGCGACTCCGCGACGGGGGTCTTCGCGTCGTCAAGCCAGGCGAGGTCGGCCTGCACCATGACCGTGGCGGGGAGCCAGGGCACGGGGCGCAGCGTGTCCAGGTCGAGGACGAACTCCATGTCCCCGTAGCCACGCTCCCACGAGCTGATGGCATACCCGGGGACGGTGTTCATGTCGACGTCGACCGCGAGCAGGTAGTTGCAGCCCTCGGTGCCGTGCTCCAGGACGTGGTCGAGGAAGTACTGCGCATACAGCCGCTTGCCCTGCAGACGCCCTTGCATGTCGGTGACCGCGATGACGACGGTATCGACCTCCCCCCGCTCGATCTGGGTACGCAGCTGGTCGAGACCGAGCAGCGGCTCGCGGTCAGCCATGGGACGTCCGTCCTTCCTCGCCCGCGGCAATGGACCGCGCGCATGCCATTGCCGGGACTGAAGCACCGCACTACTCTCCCTGTCAATGTCCGAAACCGCCGTGACCCTGACTGCGCACCAGGCGCTGTTGCGTCCGGTGCGCGCGGGGAACACGTTCGAGCAGGCAGTCGAGCGCATCTTGTCGATGATCAAGCTCGGTGTGGTGGACGTGGGCGAGCGGCTGCCGAGCGAACGGGAGCTGGCCGCCCGTCTGGGCGTGGGGCGATCCGCCGTCCGGGGGGCCGTGCGTGCGCTGCAGGACGCCGGCTTCGTGGAGTCGAGGCGCGGCCGCTACGGCGGGACCTTCGCCCTTGCCGCGCCCGCAACCCGGCGACGCCGAGACCCCCGCCTGGTGGCGCGCGCGCTGAGCGGTGACCTCGAGGACGCTCTGTCGTTCCGCATGGTGGTCGAGGTCGGTGCGGCCGAGGTGGCCGCCGGCCGTCGGCTCACATCCGCCGAGGTGGCACACCTGGAGCAGATGCTCGAGCAGGCCGCCACCGCCTCGTACGCTGACTACCGGCGGGCCGACTCGCGACTGCACCTGGCGATCGCCGAGCTGTCTGGCTCGACGTCGGTCACCGCCGCCGTCGCGGATGCCCGGATGCGCATCAATGCCCTGCTCGACGTCATCCCGCTGCTCGGGCAGAACATCGCCAACTCCGACGACCAGCACGCTGCGGTCGTGGCGGCGGTCCTCGGGGGCCGTCCGACCAAGGCCCGACGAGCCATGACCGAGCACGTGGAGGGCACCGCGTCCCTGCTGCGGGCCTTCCTGGACTGAGAGGAATCGACCGATGAGCGACGAGCGACGGCGCGGCGTGGAGTACAGCAAAGTCGAGGACGACTACCTCAACAACCGCAGTCTGCAGGGCGGGTCGGTGGGCTGGGTGCTGCTGGCCGGGCTGGGCGTTGCGTACGTCATCTCCGGCGACTTCGCCGGGTGGAACTTCGGCCTGGACGAGGGTGGCTTCGGCGGCCTGCTGATCGCGACGGTGCTGATGGCCGTCATGTACACCTGCATGGTGCTCGGCCTGGCCGAGCTCGCATCGGCGATCCCGGTGGCAGGGGCCGGCTACGGGTTCGCCCGAAGGGCGCTCGGTCCACTCGGCGGCTTCGCCACCGGCACCGCCATCCTGATCGAGTACGCCATCGCCCCGGCCGCGATCGTGGTGTTCATCAACGGCTACGTCCAGGCACTCGGGCTGTTCGGCCTGACCGTCGGCACCGCCGGCTGGCCGGTCTACCTGGCCTGCTACGCGATCTTCGTAGGCGTGCACCTGTACGGCGTAGGCGAAGCACTCAAGCTGATTTTCGTCATCACCGCGGCCGCTGTCGTCGCGCTCGTGCTGTTCGTCATCGTGATGATCCCGAAGTTCGACCCTGGCAACTTGACTGATATCGCGGTCGACACCTCGGCCTTGGGCTCCTCGTCGTTCCTGCCGTTCGGGATCGCGGGCGTGCTCGCCGCATTCGTCTACGGAATCTGGTTCTTCCTCGCGATCGAAGGCGTACCCCTGGCGGCCGAGGAGGCGCGCGATCCGAAGAAGGACATGCCCCGCGGCATCATCGCGGCGATGCTGGCCTTGCTTGTCTTTGCTGCGCTGATCCTCGTCCTGGCACCCGGCGCTGGCGGTTCCGAGGCGATCCGGGCGTCGGACAACCCCCTCCCGCTGGCGTTGCGGCAGGCGTACGACGGGCCGACCTGGATGGCCGACTTCGTGAACTACGTTGGTCTTCTCGGGCTGGTGGCGAGCTTCTTCTCCATCATCTACGGCTACTCGCGGCTGCTGTTCGCCCTGTCCCGCGCCGGGTACCTGCCGCGCACACTGGCACTCACCGGTAAGCGCAAGACCCCCTGGGTGGCCCTGATCGTGCCCGCCACGATCGGCTTCCTGCTCGCCGCCATCACCGAGAACGGCGCGCTGCTGATCAACATCGCGGTCTTCGGCGCCACCGTGTCGTACGTCTTGATGATGGTGAGCCACATCGTGCTGCGCCGCCGGGAACCCGACCTCGAGCGGCCGTACCGAACCCCCGGCGGGACGGCGACGACGGGTGTCGCGCTGGCGCTGGCCTGTCTCGCGGTGGTGGCCACCTTCTTCGTCGACATCCTGGCGGCCGGGATCACCGCCGCGGTATTCGCGGCGTTCCTCGCCTACTTCTGGTTCTGGAGCCGACACCGACTCGTCGGCGTGGCCCCGGAGGAGGAGTTCGACGCAATCAGCAGCGCGGAGTCCGAGCTGTCCTGAACACCGTTGCGTCACGGTTGCGCAACACGCGGGCGGTTGCGGGCGCGCAGAGCGGGTTGTGGGTGTACAACCCCAAGGCGGGGACGGCTCTGACCTGGAGGACCACCGTGGCCGACACTCAGAACCTGAGCGCCGACGAGCGCAAGCTCGCCGAGCTCGGGTACGCGCAGGACCTGAACCGGAGCTGGTCCGGCTTCTCGAACTTCGCGATCTCGTTCTCGATCATCTCGATCCTGGCCGGCTGCTTCACCAACTTCGGGGCCGGCTGGAACAACGGCGGACCGATCTCGATCTCGTGGTCGTGGCCGATCCTCAGCGCCTTCATCCTGATCATCGGCTTCACCATGTCCGAGCTGGTGTCGGCGTACCCGACGTCGGGTGGCATCTACTGGTGGGCATCGAAGCTGGGCGGGCCCGCCGCCGGGTTCTTCACCGGATGGCTGAACCTGATCGGGCTGATCGCCGTCACGGCCGGCGTGTCCTATGGCTGCGCGACGTTCATCGACCTGACGTTCAGCACCTACTCGGAGTCGTTCGCCGCCGACTACTCCCTGACCCGCGTCTTCCTGATCTTCCTCGTCGTGCTCGCGCTCGCGTCGGTCCTGAACATCTTCAGCAGCCACCTGATGGCGGTCATGAACAACGTGTCCGTGTGGTGGCACGTGGCCGGGGCGTCCGCGATCGTGCTGATTCTGGTGCTGGTCCCCGACCAGCACCAGTCGTTCAGCTACGTGTTCACCGAGCGGTTCAACAACTCCGGTTTCTCTGACGGCAGCACCAGCAGCTTCGCCTTCTTCTTCGCGATCATCCCGTTCGGCTTCCTGCTCACGCAGTACACGATCACCGGGTTCGACGCCTGCGCCCACCTGTCGGAGGAGACGTCCTCGGCAACGATGGCGGCAGCCAAGGGAATCTGGCGGTCCATCTTCTACTCAGCGGTCGGCGGCTACGTCCTGCTGCTCTGCGTGGTGTTCGCCGTGCCCGACACCGCCGACGGCTCACCCGACAACGCCGGCGTCGGCGGCGGCGGCGTTGCCTACATCTTCGTCAACTCGCTGGGCACGAACTGGGCCACGACGGTCTTGTTCATCTCCGCCTCGGCCCAGTTCTTCTGCGCCACGTCGTGCCTGACGTCGGCATCCAGGATGGCGTTCGCCTTCAGCCGGGACGGCGCCATCCCCGGATCGAAGATCTGGTCGACGCTGAGCAGCGCCCGGGTGCCCGCCAACGCGGTGCTGGGCGTTGCCGTGCTGGCCGCGATCGTCACCGTGCCGGCGCTGATCGAGGTCAACATCGGCACCGAAGCCGAGCCTCTGATCATCCCGGTGGCCTTCTTCGCCGTGACGTCCATCGCGGTGATAGGGCTGTACCTGTCGTTCGCCGTCCCGATCTGGCTGCGCTGGCGGATCGGCGACGCCTTCGAGGTGGGCGACTGGAACAACGGCGCGAAGTACAAGTGGATGAACCTGGTCGCGGTCGCCGAGATCGTCATCGTGTCGCTGTACCTCATGATGCCCTTCGTACCCGGAGCAGTGCCGTTCAGCGATGCCTTCGAGTGGAAGTTCGTCAACTACGCCCCGGTGGTCACCGTCGGGGCCGTGCTCGCTCTGGCGGTCTGGTGGCAGGCGTCGGCCAAGCATTGGTTCACCGGACCCCGGGCCACCATCGACAGGGCGGTAGTGGAGGCCTTCGACGAGTGACCCCGATCCGTCAGTCGGGGTCGGCGGCTTCGTCGAGCAGGCGGGCAAAGTCCGGTCCGTCGAACTCGGCCACCGCTCGGTCGTACTTCTCCATCCCCCACTCCCAGAAGTCGAAGTCGATAGGGCTGGCCGCTGCCTGGATGGACGCCCACAGTGTCCAGCCGTACTTCGACAGCAGGCCGTGTAGCCGGGCCCGGGCCACCTGGGACGGGACGTGCCGACCGACGTAGGCGCCGACCAGCAGGTCGAGGTGCTCCGGGGGCAGTGACGCCTCGCTCCAGATGTTGCCGAGCTCGAAGCAGGCGTCGTTGTTACCGGCGTACTCGTAGTCGATGATCCACAGCCGGTCGCCAGCGTCGATGAAGTTGGCGGCCAGCAAGTCGTTGTTGCACGGCACCGTGGCCGCGGGCCGGGCCGCAAGCGCAGCCGTGACGCGGTCGACGGCAGTGGCGAAGTCGAAGTAGCGGGCCGGAACCCGGAAGCCGTGCTCGCGCACGATCGCCTGGTAGCGCCGCTGCACGGTCACCATGTCGAAGTCGCCGACAAAACGCGGGCCCGCGTGCAGCTGCCGGCACCCAGCGGCGACCCGGACCAGGTTGTCCTCGACGGCCAGGTCATGCGCCTCCCAGGTGCGACCCTCGACCCAGTCGATGACCAGTGCACGCTCGTCCGGCAGGTAGGCGACGACCCCGGGGCCGACGCCGGACTCAGCCGCCCGACGGGTGTTCTCGTGCTCGGCGTCGCGGTCGATGTCCAGCAGGTCGGCCTCACCGAACAGCCGGACGACCAGCGCCCGCTCGGGGGTGGTGACCTTGAGGTTGGTGTTGGTGAGGCCGCCGCTGAGCTCTCGCACCTCCCGCGCCGGATCGCTGGTGCCGGGCACCCGGTCGAGCACCCGGGCCACCCGCTCGTCGTCAACCATGCGGCCATCATCTCGGACGGCACCTCTCGTACGGTGACCTGCATGCCGAGCGAGCTTCCCGACTCTGCCGAGGTGGTCATCATCGGGGGCGGGGTCGGTGGCGCCAGCGTCGCGTACCACCTGGCCGAACTCGGCCAGACCGACGTGGTGCTGGTGGAGCGATCCGAGCTGACCAGCGGGTCGACCTTCCACTCCGCCGGTCTGGTCGGCCAGCTGCGGGCGGACCCCACGCTCACCCGGATGAACATGTACTCGGTCGACCTGTACCGGCGGTTGCAGGCCAGCGACACCCCGCCGGGCTGGGTGGAGAGCGGGGGGATCCGGCTTGCCTCGTCGCCGGAGCGGATGGCGGAGATCCGTCGCCAGATCGCCTGGGCGACGACGTTCGACCTCGATCTGCGCGAGATCACCGCCGACGCCGCCGCCGAGCTGTTCCCGCCGATGGACCCCGACGGTGTGGTCGGCGGGGCCTACCTGGCTTCGGACGGTCACCTCGACCCGTCGCAGCTGTGCCAGGCGCTCGCCACCCACGCACGCCGCGCCGGGGTGCAGGTGCACCCGCACACCCGCGTGCTCGGCATCACCCTCGACCGGGGCCGGGTCACCGGCGTCCGCACCGACCGGGGCGACATCGCCTGCCTGAGCGTCGTGAACTGCGGCGGCATGTTCGCAGCCGAGATCGGGCGGATGGCCGGAGTTCGCATCCCGGCGGTGCCGATGTCGCACCAGTACCTGGTCACCGAGGCGTTCCTCGATCCGTCGTCGGGTCACCGGGAGCGGTCGCTGCCGTCGCTGCGCGACCCCGACCTGCTGGTCTACTTCCGCCAGGAGGTCGACGGGCTGGTACTGGGCGGGTACGAGCGCGCTGCGCGCCCGTTCACCGCCGACGAGCAGACCTACGACGCGATCCCCGCCGACTTCAACGGACGGCTGCTACCCGACGACTGGGACCGGCTGGAGCAGATCACCGAGAACGCGCAGGTCCGCGTGCCGGCCATGGCTGACGTGGGCCTGCGCTCGCTGATCAACGGCCCGGAGGCCTTCACCCCCGACAACGGGTTCGTCCTCGGCGAGACCGACGTGGGCGGCTTCTTCGTGGCGGCCGGCTTCTGCGCGCACGGGATCGCCGGCGCCGGTGGGATCGGCAAGGTCGTCGCGGAATGGGTCGTCGAGGGCCGGCCGAGCTTCGACCTGTGGCACATGGACGTCCGTCGGTTCGGAGCGCAGTACCGCTCACCGGCGTACACGTTGGCCCGGACGCTGGAGACATACCAGACCTACTACGACATCGACCACCCGCTCCACGAGCGCAGTGCAGGCCGGCCGTTGCGCACCTCCCCGGCTTACCACTGGCACCACAGCCATGGCGCTGTCTTCGGTGAGAAGGCTGGGTGGGAGCGCGTCAACTACTACCGGTCCCAGGCCGGGCCCGGGGACGAGGCACTGCGCCCGCGGGGCTGGGCCGGTCAGGTGTGGTCGCCCGCGGTCGGCTTCGAACACTGCGCGACTCGGGCAGCAGCCGGTCTGTTCGACCAGTCGTCGTTCGCCAAGATCGAGGTGGCGGGCCCAGGCGCAGCCGATCTGCTGGAGTGGGTATGCGCGAACCGGGTCGCCCGTGCCGTGGGTGCCGTCACCTACACCCAGCTGCTCAACGCCCGGGGCGGCGTCGAGGCCGACGTGACAGTAACCCGGTGGGCCGACGACGAGTTCTGGGTCGTCACCGGCACCGCGTACGGCTCGCACGACCTCGCCTGGCTGCGCCGGCACGCCAAGGACCGTGACGCCGACGTGCGGATCGCCGACGTGACCGGGCAACACTGCTGCTACTGCCTGTGGGGGCCGCACAGCCGCACGGTCCTGTCCGGATGCACCGGTACCAAGCTGGACAGCGACGCATTCGGGTTCATGACCGCGCAGGAGATCAGTGTCGGCGACGTGCCGGTGCGAGCCCAACGGGTGACCTTCACCGGCGAGCTCGGCTGGGAGCTGTACGCCCCGACCGAGTACGGCGCCGCGTTGTGGCGGACACTCTGGTCAGCCGGAACCGAGCACGGGATGGTCGCCGGCGGCTACCACGCCATCGACAGCCTGCGGTTGGAGAAGGGCTACCGGGTCTGGAGCCGGGAGCTGACACCGGAGACCACCCCGGATGAGGCCGGCCTCGGCTTCGCGGTACGGCTGGACAAGGCTGGTGGCTTCGTCGGCGCCGAGGCGCTGCGAGCCGGCAGGGAACAGAAGCCGTCCAGGCAGTTGCGCTGCCTGGTCCTGGACGACCCGCGGGCGGTGGCGCTGGGCGCCGAGCCGGTGCGGGTGTCCGACCGGGTGCACGGGCGGGTGACCTCGGGCGGCTACGGCTACACGGTCGAGGCGTCGATCGCCTATGCGTACCTGCCGACCGATGTCGCCGACGTCGGTACCGCGGTGAGCGTCCACCTCGACGGGCAGTGGGTCGGTGGCGCGGTCGTCGCCGAGCCGGTGTTCGATCCGGCCGGTGCGCGGATCAGGAGCTGAGCGCGTCGCCGACCAGTCGCGGCAGCAGCGTCCCGAGCGGTTCGCGCAACACGCATTCGGCCTGCTCGTCGTACGGCGTGGGCTCGGCGTTGAGGACGACGAGCCGCGAGCCGCTGCCCTGGGCGATGTCGCACAACGACGCGGCGGGCTGCACCTGCAGGGACGTCCCTGCGGTGACCAGGAGGTCACACCGGCGGGCGGCCGAGACCGCGGCGTCCAGCACGGCGGGGACCAGCGACTGCCCGAACGAGATCGTCGCGGACTTCATGATCCCGCCGCAATCGAGGCACGGCGGGTCGTCCTCGCCCGCTCGGACCCGGGCGAGCG
>JALYQN010000300.1 GCA_030855835.1 Actinomycetota bacterium
CAACAACCAAACCGTCGGAAGATCCGTCAAGGGGAGCCGCGGGCCCGACGAATCCTCCGACCTGCCGGTCGCCCCAACAACCAAACCGTCGGAAGATCCGTCAAGGGGAGTCGGCCAGCGCTGCCTCGATCATCGGGACCCGCCTACGAAGGTCGGCCACCCGCGTCCGGGTGCGCTCCGGTTCGCCGAGGTCGCGCAGCGCCAGCATCCCGGGGTCGCCCGTGTCCTGACCGGCCGCGATGCGCTCGGCGGCGGACGCCATCCGGGTGCCGGCCGCGTGCAGCAGCAGCCGGGGGTCGACGCCGCCGTAGGCATCGGCGACCAGACGGAGACGCCGGACGACATTCGGGGTCGGCATCTCGCGCGACAGCGGCACGCCCGTCCAGGCCAGGAAGGCCAGGTCCTCCAGCGGCACCCCCGGCCCGGCGATGTCCCAGTCGATGATGCCCGCGAAGCGGCCATCCGAGACGATCCAGTTGTAGACCCCCGGGTCGTTGTGGCAGATGATCTCGGCTGGCGCGAGAGCCCGCGCACCGTGCCGCCACGACAGCGTCCCCACCGGCCGGAACGTCGTGACCGCGGTGTGAAAGCGACGCAGCCATCGCACCGCGTCGCGAAGCGTCTCGGTGGAAGGTTCCTCCCCATCGGCAGTGATGGTGTGACCAGGCAGGTGGGTCAGCACCTCGCGCCCGCGGGCGTCGAAGCCCAGCACCCGGGGAGCCCCGTCCAGTCCGGCCGCCTCCAGGTGTCGCAACAGCAGGTGCACCGCGGGTGTCCACGGGCCGGTCGGGCGCCGCACCGTTGGCCCGATCCGGACGGCACCGCCGACGTTGCCACCCTGCAGCGCCTCGCCGTCGAGCAGCCGCTCGCGCAGGGTGTCGACGAACGGCAGATCGCCCGGCAGCCACGGCACGTCGTCCAGATCCTCTGCCGCGAGCCAACGGACGGCGTCGTGCTCGCGCGGCACCACCTCCCCGTCGACCAACCAGCATTCGTAGGCATGCAACGCCAGCCCGGGCCGCAACGGCTCGGCACCGGGAACTCGCGGGCCCACCTGCACCGTGCAGCCGAGCTCTTCGTGTACCTCGCGGACCAGCGCCACCTCGGGTGTCTCCCCGGGGTCGACCTTGCCGCCGGGGAGCTCCCAACCGCCCGCGAGGTCGCTCGGCGCGGTGCGCCGGGTTGCGAGCAGCCGCCCGTGCTCGACGATCATCGCGGCCACCACGATCGCTGTCTTCGGCATCGAAGGTGAGAGTAGGCCAGCGCGGCACGCTGAGACATTGCCCACCCCGGCGGGGATTTCACCGGCCGACGGGGCAGGATTGATATGTGGCTACCTCCATTCAGCATGGCGTTCTAGGGCCCAGCCGGGCCCGGGTCACCGGCAAGACGTTGCGCCAGGACCGCTGGTGGCTGCAGCCCGCGGCGACCTTCGTGGTGTTCGCGGCGTTCGTCGTGTACGCCACCTGGCGGGCCTTCTCCGGCTCCGACTACTACTCCACCCCGTACTTGTCCCCGTTCTACTCCCCCTGCCTCAGCACGGACTGCGTCGACGGGTCCAGCGACTTCGGGCAGCCGATCAGCTGGTTCCCGCTGTCACCTGCGCTGCTCATCCTCGTCTTCCCGCTCGGCTTCCGGATGACCTGCTACTACTACCGCAAGGCCTACTACCGGGCCGTCTGGCTGTCACCGCCGGCCTGCGCGGTTGCCGAGCCGCACAAGAGCTACAGCGGCGAGACCCGCTTCCCGCTGATCTTCCAGAACGTGCACCGCTGGTTCTTCTACGCCTCCGGGCTGGTGGCCGCGGTACTGACCTTCGACGTGGTGCTGGCCTTCCGCGACACCGACGGCGACTGGGGCCACATGGGTCTCGGCACGCTGATCATGCTCGTCAACATCGTGCTGATCTGGGGCTACACGCTGTCGTGCCACTCCTGCCGACACGCCGTCGGTGGGCGGCTGCGGACCTTTTCCAAGCACCCGGTGCGCTACCGGGCGTGGACGCTCGTGTCCCGGCTGAACACCCAGCACCCACAGTGGGCGTGGTACTCGCTGTTCTCCGTCGCCCTCACCGACCTTTACGTGTACCTGCTGGCGACCGGCGCCTTCGACGACCCCCGGTTCTTCTGACGTGAGGGGATCTGCTGACATGAGCGCTCCCGACCTTGAACGCCACCAGTACGACGTCGTCGTCATCGGCGCCGGCGGGGCCGGCCTGCGGGCCGCCATCGCCGCCCACGACGCCGGTGCGCGTACGGCGATCGTGTGCAAGTCGCTGCTGGGCAAGGCACACACGGTGATGGCCGAGGGCGGCATTGCCGCCGCGTTGGGCAACGTGTGGTCTGAGGACGGCTGGAAGGTGCACTTCCGCGACACCATGCGCGGCGGGAAAATGCTCAACCACTGGCGGATGGCGCAGTTGCATGCGCAGGAGGCACCCGAACGGGTTCTGGAGCTGGAGGAGTGGGGGGCGCTGTTCGACCGCACCCCCGAGGGCTTGATCTCGCAGCGCGACTTCGGCGGGCACCGGTACGCCCGGCTGGCCCACGTCGGCGACCGGACCGGCCTGGAGATGATCCGTACGCTGCAGCAGCGCGCGGTGGCGCTCGGCATCGACTGCTACATGGAGTGCACCGTCACCGAACTGCTCACCGACGCCGATGCCGATGGTCCGGCCAGCATCGCCGGCGCGTTCGGTTACTGGCGCGAGTCCGGCCGGTTCGTCGTGTTCGAAGCGCCCACCGTCGTGCTCGCCACGGGTGGCATCGGCAAGAGCTACCAGGTGACCAGCAACTCGTGGGAGTACACCGGCGACGGGCACGCGCTGGCGCTGCGTGCGGGCGCAACCTTGATCAACATGGAGTTCGTCCAGTTCCACCCCACCGGGATGGTGTGGCCGCCGAGCGTCAAGGGCATCCTCGTCACCGAGTCTGTGCGCGGCGACGGGGGCGTACTGCGCAACTCCGAAGGCAAGCGGTTCATGTTCGACTACATCCCCGAGTACTTCAAGGCCGAGACCGCCGACTCGGAGGACGAGGCGGACCGCTGGTACACCGACAAGACGAGCAACCGCCGCCCGCCCGAGCTGCTCCCCCGCGACGAGGTGGCGCGGGCGATCAACACCGAGATCAAGGCCGGGCGCGGCTCACCGCACGGCGGCGTCTTCCTCGACATCGCCTCGCGGCGCAGCGCCGACTACATCAAGAAGCGGCTGCCGAGCATGTACCACCAGTTCAAGGAGCTGGCCGACGTCGACATCACCGCCGAGGCGATGGAGATCGGCCCGACGTGTCACTACGTCATGGGCGGCGTGGAGGTCGATGCCGACTCCCAGGAGAGCGCTGTGAAGGG
>JALYQN010000317.1 GCA_030855835.1 Actinomycetota bacterium
GATGAGCGGTGAGTTCGCGGCGTTGCGCCGGGTCATGCAGGTCGACGTCGGGGTCAACCGCTTCCGCAGGGCGGGGGCCAAGTCCTCGGAGGCGGTCCGACCAGGGCTGGGTCATGGGACTCTCCTACACGCTTCTCGGGGGACGCGGGTCGCGTCGAGCAGGTGTAGGGACTGTTGGCGGCGGGTGCCGCGGTTATCGGCGAGCCCCACCGCCATCACAGATGAGTCTAGGGGAGCAGTTCGTGCGCCGGGCCACCGTGGCTGGGACACAGGGCGGCAGCATCTGCTCTCGCGGTGCGCCCGTAGGATCAGCACCGGTGAGCCCGGAAGTCTGGTCGGCAACGCGTTCGTCGATCCCCGACCAAGGAGACCCATGGGCATGCCGACTCCGACCAGCACCTTGCTCGGGCGAGGGTCCTGGGCCGAAGCCAGCCGGGTCGCCGACATCCTCCGCAAGGAAACCGTTGGCGGTGCCCTCCTGCTGGCCGCAACCGTCGTTGCCATGGTCTGGGCGAACTCGCCGTACGCCGACTCCTACACCGCGCTCCGCGACCACGAGATCGGCCCCGAATCCCTCCATCTGAACCTGGCGATGGGGACTTGGGCCGCCGACGGTCTTCTCGCGATCTTCTTCTTCATCGTCGGTCTCGAACTCAAACGCGAGTTCGTCGCCGGCGACCTTCGGGACCCACGCCGGGCCGCCCTCCCGGTTCTGGCTGCAGTCGGCGGGATGGTCGCTCCCGCTCTGGTTTACCTCACGATCAACTTCAACACCGGCAACGGAGCTCTGCGCGGCTGGGCCATCGCGACGGCCACCGACATCGCGTTCGCGCTAGCGATCCTCGCCGTGGTCGGCACCCACCTACCCACGGCACTTCGAACGTTCCTGCTCACCCTCGCTGTCGTCGACGACCTGTTCGCGGTCACGATCATCGCCGTGTTCTACACCAGTGACCTTCATGCAATGCCGCTTCTCGCAGCACTCGCCCCGCTGGCCCTGCTCACCCTGGCTGTCCAGCGACGGATCCGGTCCTGGTGGCTGCTGCTGCCACTGGCCGCCGCGACCTGGGCTCTCGTTCACGCCTCCGGTATCCATGCCACCGTCGCCGGAATCCTCCTGGGGTTCGCTGTACCCGTGGTTCGCAGCCACGCCGCAGGAGGGCCCGATGCTGGGCCGGGACTAGCCGAGCACTTCGAACACCGCATCCGGCCCCTCTCGGCAGGCGTCGCCGTCCCGGTTTTCGCGTTCTTCGCGGCAGGAGTCACAATCGGCGGCATCTCGGGGCTCGGTGAGTCGCTCACCGACCGGGTATCCCTGGGAATCGTCGCCGGACTCGTGGTCGGCAAGGCCGTTGGTGTGTTCGGTACTACTTACCTGGTCGCCCGGCTCACCCGGGCGAAACTGGACCCCGACCTTCGGTGGCTCGACGTCCTCGGCGTCTCGATCCTTGCCGGAATCGGCTTTACCATCTCCCTGCTCATCGGCGACCTCGCGTTCGGCGCGAGTAGCGTCCGCGACCACCTGAAGGTCGCGGTGCTCACCGGATCCGTCACTGCCTCGATTCTGGCTGCCGCTCTCCTCCGGTCGCGGAACCGCGCCTACCGCCAAATCGAGGAAGGCGAGGCCGTCGACACCGACGCCGACGGTGTGCCGGACGTCTACGAGCAGCCCTGACCGAAGGCGGCAGTTTGGTTACCACACGCTCATCGCCAGACAAGGGGTCAGATTGCGGCGCGGTCGGACGTCCCGCCGCGGCGGAGTCGGATGGCCGCGCGCACAGCGGCGCGGCCGTTCATCAGCATCCAATTAGCTGCGCCCTTGTCCATTGCTGAGCCCGGAGCTCACCGGTGGATCCGGGCTGAGCGGCCGCAGATCCGGCCTCGCTATGGTCCCGCAGGCGCCCACTGGCATGTGAGGCCGGCTGACGTCGCTTCAGGTTCGGTGTGCAGCAGGTGCACCGCCGTCTGGAGGACCGTGCGGCGGGTGACGGGCTGTTTGGCTCTAGCCAGTTGCTGGCGAGCCTGTTGCTGCAGGAGGACTCGCTTCCCGTTGGTGGCGTCGAGCTCGGCCTCGAGGTCGGCCAGGTCAACGACGGCGGCTTCGGCGTCGTGTCCAGGCGCGTCGTCACAGGTGTCGTCCCACCAGGGTCCGGCTTCCGAGACGCGGGCCGGGGAGCGGGTGTGCGGGTCGGTGACGACATTGCGCAGTGCGTCGGAGGCGCGATCGGCGGGCCAGCCGCGGCCGCGTACGGCAAGGTCGAGCGCTGTCAGCAAGTGGGCGGGCGACCAGCGGGTCAGCGGTTGCCCGGCGTTTCGGCCGGCGGTGCGGATCTGGGTGACGTGGTCGTCCCAGGCCTGGCCGCCGCGGATGCCGCAGTCGGCGAGCAGTGCCTCGTGGCGTCGTCTCCAGTGCTCAACCGGACTGATTCCAGAGCCGGTGCCCCGCGGCTGGCGTGTGCACTCCTGGGTCGATGATCGTCCGCCACCTCCTCCGGCGGCCGAGCGCGCCGACGGAGCAGCTGGCGGTGGGGGAGGAGGGGGTGGTGGTGTCTCGGTAGAACACTCTCGGTCCTGCCCGATTCGTGCGGCCACCCTGCCCCGATCGGTGCGGCCGCCCCCGGCCCGACCTGTGCGGGTAGCCGCATCCGTGCGGCCACCTCGATCAGCCACCACGGGGGTAGCCGCATCGGTGCGGCCACACCCCCCGGACCGGACCCCGACGCCGCGGGGGAGGTGGGGCCGTTCCGGGTAGGTCGCGACGTGCGGATCCGGTATCGGTTCGTGAGCCGCTCCCGGCCGGCCCACGGGGTTCGATCTGGACGGCGCCGAGCGCGACCAGTTCGGTCAGGCCACGGTCGACGGTGTCGGTCGACTTCTTGTGCAACCGGGTGGCCAGGGTGGAGCGGGCGGGCATCCGGGCGCCGGTGATGTTGCTGTAGCGGAGCAGCATCGCGTACAACCTGAGCGCGCAGTCGCCGATGTCGGAGTCGAGGACCCACTCGGGGACGATCGAGAACCGTTCTTCGGCCACCAACTCGGCGGCATCGCCACTGCGGTCGTTCTGTGGAGGAGGCGGTGGAGAATCGGGAGAGATCATGATGGGGTCGGCGGTCTTGACCGCTCACCTGACGAGCCGTGCCGGGAGGTGCCCCACGACATCGACAGCCTGCTGTGGTCCATCGTGGTTTGCAGCCAACTTTGCAGCCAAGCCAACGACGACTGTGGACGGCGATGGACGCCCTGAGCGTGATCTGGAATCCGAGGCGTTCCGGTTGAGCGTGGTGCCACTGTCTCGTAATGCGTAGGGCGTGGGTTCGAGTCCCACAGTCGGCTCGTAGCCAATGGGCCCCTGACCAGCGAAGATGCTGGCCAGGGGCCGTTTCTATGCTGCGGCGAGGCAGACCGGGAGCCAGCCGGAGCCAGTGGGGGCCAATGGGGCCAGTGCGCCAGGCCGATGCGCTGCCGCGCACCACCTGTGCGTGGCTCAGCCGCACTCCCCGACAGTTGCGTCACTGCGCCGGCCGACGGCCGGAGTTGGTGCAGTACGAACGGGATGTGGCGCAGACGGGAAGCCGTCCTCTCGGTCGGCATAAGCCTGCGAGCTTTTCGAGTACGCAGGCTAGTGCTCGACGTTCGTCTTGCCGTTGACCGCGCGGATGGGTTGTACCGTCGTGAGGGTGCGCTTCCGGCTCTACTTCGCCCTGGCCGCGGCGCTGCTGTTGACCGTTACCGCGTGCGGCCAGGGCGAGTCGGGCCGCACCATCGCAGACGCGGGGGCTTCACCGGCACGGCTGGTGGGTCCGGATACGTTCGCCGAGGCGATGCAGGACCCGGAGCGACTGGTGATCAACGTGCACACGCCGGACGAGGGTTCCATTCCGGGCACGGATCTGGCGATCCCGTTCGATCAGCTGATGGCGCGGGCCGACCAGTTGCCCGCCGATCGCGGCACCGGGCTCGCGGTTTACTGCATGTCCGGGAACATGAGCGAGACCGCGGTCGCAACGCTGACGGACATGGGATACCTGGACTGACCGAGCTGCGCGGCGGCATGGAGGCCTGGGAGCAGGCCGGTCGTCCGCTGACCGGCACCAACAGGGGGTGACC
>JALYQN010000334.1 GCA_030855835.1 Actinomycetota bacterium
AGCATGGCCAGCGCGACCACCGCCGACGCCGCCGTCGCCCCACCCCCGAGCACGGTCACCGGTCCCGAGATCGACCCCGATATCGACCCCGGGATCGAGTTCGACCCGGCGGCACCCAGCGCGTCGACCAGCCCCGGGACGTCTGTGTTCGCACCGCGGCGGGTTCCGTCCGGCTCCCACAGCAGCGTGTTCGCGGCGCCGACCGTGCGGACTCCATCGTCGGCGCTGTCCAGCAGACCGAGCACGGCCCGCTTGAGTGGCATGGTCAGCGCCAGCCCCCGCCAGGCCGGCCCCGGCCCGGGTTCGCTCCCAGCCCAGGCCACGAAGGCGGCGAGGCCGTCCACGTCGACGTCGAGGGCCTCGAAGCTCCAGTCGAGCCCCAGCTCGACGTACGCAGCCCGGTGCATCGCGGGGGACAGCGAGTGCGCCACCGGGTGGCCGAGCACCGCGCAGCGACCAGACGTCGTGGACAAGGGGCGCGTCAGCACGCCTCAGAGGTCGCGCAGTAGGCCCGCAGCTCGCGAACGTTGCGCAGGTGCTGCTTGGCCTCGTCGGTGAACAGCGTCCGGCCGGTGCCCAGGTCGACGGTGACGAAGAACGTCCAGTCACCTCCGGCCGGCTCCAGCGCCGCGCGGAGCGCCTCCTGCCCGGGAGCGGCGATCGGCCCCGGCGGCAGCCCCCGGTAGCGGTAGGTGTTGTACGGCGACGGGTCACGCCGTTCGGCGTCGGTGGTGAACACGCCGGTGCCGCCGGTGGCGAACTGGACCGTCGAGTCCAGCTGCAGCTCGGTGCCCTGGTCGAGCCGGTTGTAGATCACCGCGGCCACCTTCGGGAAGTCCCGGACGCGTCCCGCCTCGGACTGGACCAGGCTGGCGACGGTGACGACCTCGGCGGCGGTCAGTCCTAGCCGCTCGGCGCCGGCCTCGAGGCCGACCGCGTCGGCCGCCTGCCGGAAGCGTCCGACCATGAGCCGCAGCACCTCGGTCGGCGACACCTTCGGCGGCAGGAGGTAGGTCGCGGGGAACAGGTAACCCTCGAGCCTGCCGCGGGCGTAGTCGGGCAGCCCTAGGCGCCCAGGGGCGCGGGCTGCCTGGGTGTAGTCCCGCGCCGGGATCCTGGTCTGATCAGCCAGCTCGGCGATCGTCTCCCGGACCGTGAGACCCTCCGCCAGAGTGACCTCCTTCTCGATGCGGGCAGCGTCGCTGACCAGCAGGTCCAGCGCCGACTGGGCGGACATCTTCTCGTTGAGTTCGTAGAAGCCGGGCTGGATACCGAGCGAGCGCGAGTCTGCGGAGGCCGCGTCGGTGAACGCCTCGGCACTGGCCACCACCCCGGCCCGCTCGAGCGTGACCGCGATGTCTCCGGCGGAGTCGCCGTTGGCCACCTCAACGGTCACCGGGCCTTGGCCGTCGCCGGAGAAGTCCGCCGGCCCGGCGAACAGTCCACGGACCGCGTCGGTGCCTTTCCAGATCCCCACCCCGACCCCGGCGACGATCACCGCCAGCGCGACGAGCACCGGGATGCAGGAGCGCAGCCTGCGACGGATCCGCCCGCGCGAGCGGCCCCGGTGCGTCGCCCGGTTCGACGGGCTGACGAGGTCGAGGTCATTCACCAGACCTCCCGGTCCCGGTGCTGCACGGCAGGGGGAGCAGCCGCTTGCCCGGCCACGATCTCGCCCGGCGCAGCCCCGCTCGTGCGTTCAGCGTCAAGGGCAGTCTGCAGGATGATGACCGCCGCGGCCTGGTCCACGACCTCCCGGCGTTTCGCCCCTGTTCGTCCCCGGTTGCCCAGCCCCCGGTTGACCAGCCCCCGGTTGCCCAGTCCCCGGTTGCCCAGCGAAGCGTCGCGCAGTGATCGCTGCGCGGACACCGTGCTCATCCGCTCGTCCACCAGTCGTACGGGAATCGGGGCCACCTGGTCAGCCAACCGGGCGCCGAATGCTCGGGCCTTGGCCGCGGCAGGGCCGTCGCTGCCGGACAGCGAGCGGGGCAGGCCGAGGACCACCTCGATCACCTCGTGCTCACCGGCCAGGGCGGCGAGGTGTCCGAGCGCTCTCGCACCGGCCGCTACCGTCTCGACCGGTGTGGCCAGCACCCCGTCGGGGTCGCTCACGGCGACGCCGATGCGGACATCGCCGACGTCGACGCCGAGCCGCGCCCCGCGCCGAAAAGACCCGTGCCGAGACGACACCTGGAGCCGGCTCCTACG
>JALYQN010000355.1 GCA_030855835.1 Actinomycetota bacterium
GCGCATCGACGCAACCCGGTTCGAGCTTGGTGCCGACCAGTACCTGCGCACCGGCCAGGTGCTGCCGGACCCCGTACTGGACGAGATCGCCGGCCATGACGCAATCCTGCTGGGAGCCATAGGCGGCCGACCCGGGGACCCCGATCTGCCGCCCGGCCTGCTCGAGCGGGGACTTCTGTTGCGGCTGCGGTTCGCTCTCGACCACCACGTCAACCTGCGCCCGTCGCGGCTGTGGCCCGGCGCCGTCTCACCCCTGCGCGACGCCGGTGCTATCGACCTGGTGGTAGTGCGCGAGGGCACCGAGGGCCCGTACGTCGGCAACGGCGGCGTCCTGCGCGGCGGCACCCAGCACGCCGTGGCCACCGAGGTCAGCCTCAACACTGCCTTCGGCATCGAGCGCGTGGTCCGCGACGCCTTCGCTCGCGCCGAAGCCCGACCGCGCCAGCGGCTGACCCTTGTGCACAAGACCAACGTGCTCGCGTATGCCGGCCAGCTGTGGACCGGCGCGGTGAGCGAGGTGAGGCAGGACTTCCCACAGGTCGAGGTCGACTATCTGCACGTCGACGCCGCGACGATCATGCTGGTCACCGAACCGGAGCGCTTCGACGTCGTGGTCACCGACAACCTGTTCGGTGACATCATCACCGACCTGGCCGCGGCCGTGGCGGGCGGCATCGGGCTGGCGGCCAGCGCCAACATCAACCCCGACCGGACCACCCCCAGCATGTTCGAGCCGGTACACGGCTCGGCCCCGGACCTCGCCGGGAGAGGATTGGCGGACCCGACCGCCGCGGTCCTGTCCGCAGCCCTGCTCGCAGAGCATCTCGGCCTTGCCGGCGCCGCGAACCGCATCGAGCGGGCGGTTGCCGCGGACCTCGCCGGCAGAACCGCCGCCGGACCGCGCGGAACCCGAGAGATCGGAGCCGCAGTGGCAGCACAGGTGCGCGGGTCGGCAACGCAGCCGCCGTGGGATGTTGGTGTCGTCGGCTAGCGTGCCCCAATGAGCACCGTGCCCGACCCCGACGTGGTGCTGCGCGTCGAGCCCAACCCCCAGCCGCGCGATCCTGCCCGCCGGGACGAGATCCTGCTCGCACCCGGCTTCGGTGTGCACTTTACCGACCACATGACCCTCGTCGAGTGGACGCCCGGGCAGGGTTGGCACGACGGACGGGTACAGCCGTACGGCCCGCTGGCCATCGACCCGGCGACTGCGGTGCTGCACTACGCCCAGGAAGTCTTCGAGGGGATGAAGGCCTACGCGCACGCCGACGGCTCGGTGTGGCTCTTCCGCCCGCAGGTCAACGCCGCCCGGTTCCAGAAGTCGGCGCGGCGCCTCGCGCTGCCCGAGCTGCCGGTAGACGTCTTCCTCTACGCGATCGAGTCACTGGTGCGCACCGACGACGCGTGGGTCCCGCGTGGTGGGGAGACCAGCCTGTACCTGCGGCCGTTCATGTTCGCTTCCGAGGTGTTCCTCGGGGTCCGACCCGCGCAGCACGTCACCTTCTGCGTCATCGCCTCGCCCTGCGGGGCGTACTTCCGCAGCGGGGTCCAACCGGTCTCGATCTGGCTGTCGCAGGACTACACCCGAGCCGCCCCCGGAGGCACCGGCGCCGCCAAGGCCGGCGGCAACTACGCAGCCAGCCTGGCCGCCCAGCAGGAGGCGGCCGCCCACGGGTGCGACCAGGTCGCCTTCCTCGACGCCGTGGAGCGGCGCTGGGTGGAGGAGCTCGGCGGCATGAACCTGTTCTTCGTGCTCGCCGACGGCACGGTGGTGACCCCCGGGCTGACCGGTTCCATCCTCGAGGGCGTCACTCGTGACTCGATCCTCACGCTGCTGCACGACGCCGGGCACAAGATCGAGGAGCGGCCGGTGTCGATCGACGAGTGGCAGGGCGGAGTCATCTCCGGCGAGGTGAGCGAGGTCTTCGCCTGCGGTACGGCCGCGGTGGTCACACCGGTGGGGCGGGTCTGCTGGCCCGACGGCGAGGCGCGCTGCGCCGATGGGGCAACCACTGGGCCGGTCACCGCCGGCCTGCGCAGCACCCTGCTCGACATCCAGTACGGCCGCAGCGAGGACCGTCACGGATGGATGCACAAGGTCGGGTGAGCGACGCCCCTAGCGTCCCGGTCCGCCCGCCCACCCTCGGCCGGTACCGGCTGCTGCGCCAGATCGGCGAGGGTGGGATGGGGGTCGTGCATCTGGCCGCTGCCCCGAACGGGTCCCGGGTGGCCGTGAAGGTGCTGCGGCCGCACGTCGTCGCGGGTGGCCGGGAACGGCTGGCCCGAGAGGTGGCGGCACTCCAGCGCGTCCGCAGCGACCGGGTCGCGCCGCTGCTCGACGCCGACGCCTGGGGGCACACGCCGTACGTCGTCACCCGGTTCGTTGCTGGGCTGGCGCTGACGGAGTACGTCGACGAGTACGGGCCGCTGAGCGGGGCGGGGTTGCTCCGGCTGGGACGGGGGTTGGCCGAGGCGTTGGCGGCCGTGCACGCGGTCGGTGTCATCCACCGCGACGTCAAGCCGTCCAACGTGCTGATCGAGGGCGACGACCCGGTGCTGATCGACTTCGGGCTGGCCAGGTCGGCCGACGACGTGACGGTGACCATCGGCGGCTGGATGCTCGGCACGCCCGCCTACCTCACCCCGGAGGTCGCCGACGGCCATGACCCCGGGCCGGCGGCGGACGTGCATGCGTGGGCGTCGACGGTCGCGTATGCGTGCACCGGCCGCAGCCCGTTCGGCGGCGGCCACCAGACGGTCGTGCTCGACCGGGTGCGCCGCAACGCCTACGACCTCGGTGGTGTGCCGACCGACGTTCGAGCGGTGCTGGAGCGGTGCCTGGTGGCGGACCCACGGGC
>JALYQN010000089.1 GCA_030855835.1 Actinomycetota bacterium
GTCCCCGTGGTGAGGCAGGATTGCCGGGTGCGCACCGAGGACCGGCCGCAGCGTCGCCTGCGCGCCATCGGCCGTGCTGCGCAGTCGACCGCGCGGGTCACGAGCCGGTTGGCCGGGCGAACCTTTCGCGGTGCCCGCCGGCTGACCCACTCCAGCGGGGCCGGAGAAAGCGGGCTGGCGCGGCTGCTGGAGATGCACGCGTTCTCGACGGCGGGCGACGCCGCGGTGGCGGTAGCACTTGCCGGCACGCTGTTCTTCCAGGTGCCGACCGGTGAGGCACGCGGCCAGGTGGCGCAGTTCCTCGCCCTCACGATGCTGCCCTTCGCGGTGATGGCGCCCCTGATCGGGCCGTTCCTCGACCGCTACCGCCGTGGCCGGCGCTGGGCGATCGGCGCAACGGTCGCGGTCCGCGCTGTGTGCTGCCTGCTGCTGGCTGGGGCGGTCGGCGCCGAGTCGCCGACCCTGTTCGGCGCGGCGCTCGGGGTGCTCGTGGCGTCGAAGGCGTACGGCGTCACCAAGTCCTCGGCGGTACCGCGGGTGCTGCCGCGTGAGATCACACTGGTCAAAGCGAATTCCCGGTTGGGGCTCACCGGGACCGCGGCGGCCGCGGCGTCGGCACCGATCGCGGTCGCGCTGTCCCAGATCGGCTCGGCCTGGGTGCTGCGCTACGCGTTCTGCCTGTTCGTGGTGGCAACCGTGCTCGCGGTGCTGCTGCCGGCGCGCGTCGACTCCGCCGCCGGCGAGGAGCAGGTGGGACTGTCCGACGTGGGCGGGGACACCGGCGCCGCGCGGCGGGCCGGGGTGTCCGCGATGGTCGTGGCCGGGCTGCGCTGCAACGCCGGGCTGCGATTCCTGTCCGGATTCCTGGTGATGTACATGGCCTTCCTGCTTCGGGACCGGCCGTTCGCGGGCTGGGAGGACCGGACCACGCTGTTGCTGGTGCTGGTGGTGGGCGCCGCCGGGGTGGGCAACATCGTCGGCACCGGGCTCGCGGCCGTGCTGCGTACCCGCCGACCCGAGATCACGATCATGGTGGTGCTCGTCCTCGACGTGGCCGTGGTGGTGCTGACGGCGACCGTCTACGCGCTGCCGACCGCGGTCGCCCTCGGCCTGACCGCCGGCACCTGCCAGTCCCTCGGCAAGCTGTCCCTCGACGCGGTGATCCAGCGCGACGTGCCCGAGGCGGTGCGGACCAGTGTGTTCGCCCGCTCGGAGACGCTGCTGCAGCTGTCGTGGGTGATGGGCGGCTTCGTCGGGATCGCGCTACCGCTGTCGATGCCGCAGCTGAGCCTCGGGGTGGCCGCGGCGATCCTGCTCGGCTGGACGGCGTTCGTGCTGCGCGGCGTGCTGCTGCTGCGCCGCCGCCGAACGCCCTGAGCGCTCCGGTCCCGGACTTGCGTTGCTTGGCCGGTGAGGGTGTCAGCGGAGCAGCCATGTTCGGCGTGGCAGTGAGTGTTCGCCGGCCCGGTAGGCGACTCGGCGACTCCCTCGCCCGCGCTCGCCGTGCCCGATCTTCCGACGTGTTGGTTGCCATGGCAGCCAACAGGTCGGAAGATCCGTCCGCGCCGCCGCGCCCCCACCCGGATGATCCGACAGCTGGGTCGCCAGAACCGCCAACCAGTCGGAAGATCCGTCCGCGCCACCGCGCCCCCACCCAGATGATCCGACGGTCGGGTCGCAGGACCACCAACGAGTCGGAAGATCCGTCCCGGGCGCCGGGTCAGGCGGGAGCCCGCCGTCTAGTCAGGCGTCGAGCTCGTCGGCGAGGGCGCGGAGCAGCTGGGCGGTCTGGGCGGCGGTGCGGCCCTCGGGATGGCGCCCACGGCGATAGCTTGCCCCGATCCCGTCGAGCAACCGGATCAGGTCCTCGACGATGACGCTCATGTCCTCGGCCGGCTTGCGCCGGGCCTTGACGACCGAGGCCGGGGCGTCGAGCACCCGCAGCTGCAATGCCTGGTCGCCCTTGCGACCCTGGACGACCCCGAACTCCACCCGGGTGCCGGCCTTGAGTGTCTCGGTCCCGGCCGGCAGCGCGGCCGAGCGTACGAACACGTCACCGCCGTCCTCGGTGGTCAGGAAGCCGAACCCCTTGTCCGCGTCGTACCACTTGACCTTGCCTGTCGGCACCGTGACCTCGAATGCTGCTCGTGCTCGGAAGGGGTGTGCGCGCAATAGCGTACGGCCGGGCTCGCCCTGCACCAATCGAGTTGGCGCCCCGGGCTTGCCGGGCTCAGCGCCAGCGAGCCGGATCCGGCAGCATCTCGTTCATCGACCCCGACCGAAAGCCGCGGGGGTCGACCTGCACGGCGTCGAAACCCGCGACCCGGACGGTCGGCTCGGTGGCGGGGCACGCGCCGACGGCGGCCACCGCAGCAGCGTCCACCTCGACCCGGGCAGTGCTGCCGAGGTCACGGACCCTGAGGTCGTGCACCGCGATACCGGCGGCGCGCAGCGCCACCCGCAGGTCGGCCTCAGCCCGTTCGACCCGCTCGAGCCGGGCCCGGCTCACCGGGACGCCGTAAGCGATCCGGGAGCTGAGACAGGCGGCTGCGGGCTTGGCCCACGTCGGCAGCCCCCACCGGCGAGAGGCATCGCGCACTTGCTGCTTGGTCAGGCCGACGTCACGCAGCGGCGTCACCGCACCCCGGGCAGCGGCCGCGGCGATCCCGGGCCGGAAACCGGCGACCGCATCGTCGGCGTTGGTGCCGGTCGCGACGACCGCGAGGCCGAGCCGCCTGGCCAGCGGCACCAGCGTGTCGAGCAGCTCGGACTTGCAATGGCCGCAGCGGCCACCCGCGTTCGCGCGGTAACCGGGGCGTTCCAGCTCGTGCGTCGCCGGCGTCACCTGGCGTACGGGCAGGCCAGCGCAGAACCCGGCGGCCGCGGCCCGCTCTGCCGCGGGCAGTGATGGAGAGTACGCA
>JALYQN010000368.1 GCA_030855835.1 Actinomycetota bacterium
GCTCTGCACCAGGGAGCCGAGCGGATCCAGCCCGCCCCCAGCCGGCGGCGCCGCCAGCACCGGCACGGCGCCAGAGGACACCACGTCGACCAGCACCTGTCCAGGTGCCGGGGCGGGAGGCATGCCCGGGTCACCGACCAGCACGAGCCGCGCACCATCCGGCAGCTTGTCGACCAGCCCCACGGCCCCCACCAGGTCCAGGCGGTCGGCATGTTCGACCACCTGCCCGCCGGACGCCTCGACCACCGCCGTCAACGGCTCCACCACCAGCCGCGGCTCGGTGCCGCGCGGAGCGTCGACAATCAGCAAGCCGTCATCGCCACCGGTCCCCATCAGCCGGACCAGCTGCGCTGCCAGCCGCACCTCGAGGTGGGCGTGGTCGGCATGGCCAACGAGCCCCTCGTCGGCGAACGACACCACCGTCCCGGCGTCGACAGCGGCGGTGAGGGCGGCGGCGACGTCCAGGTGTCCCGCCCCGCGCAGGCTCGCTGCGACCGCGTCCGTCGGCACGCAGGTCGACCCGTCGAGCGCCGCCCGCTCGACCAGCCGGGCGACCAGCGCCGCCCCAGCCTCGGCGGTCAACCCGCGGGATCCGGCAGGTCGGAGCCGGACACGTCGTCCAGCGCGGACGAGATCGGCGCCGGCAGCTCGACCTTCTCGGCCGTCAGCACCCCCCGCAGCTGTGCCCCCGTACGCGCACCGACGATCGCCGACGTGACACCGGGCCGGTCACGAACCCACGCCAGCGCCACCTCCGCAGGGGCCAGCTCCAGGCCCTCCGCGGCCCGGCACACCGCCTCGACCACACCGCGGCTGCGCGGGTCGAGGTAGACCGCCACGTTCGCCTCGAGCGTCTGTGAGGCACCGCGCGAGTCAGCCGGGGTGCCGGAGCGGTACTTGCCGGTCAGCACTCCGCGACCGAGCGGAGACCAGGCCAACACCCCCATCCCCATCGCCCGGGCGGCGGGCAGAACCTCCTCCTCGACGTCCCGGTTGAGCAGCGAGTACTCGACCTGGGTCGAGGCGAGCGGCGTACGACCTGGGGTGGCTGCGTGCAGGGTCGCCGCCTGTGCGGTCTGCCAGCCGGTGTAGTTGGACACGCCCGCGTACCTGGTCCGCCCGGAGCTGACGGCGTACTCCAGCGCGCCCAGCGTCTCGTCGATGGGGGTGGCGTCGCTCCACACGTGCACCTGCCACAGGTCGACCGCGTCGACCCCGAGCAGTCGCAGTGACCGGTCCAGCTGGCGCAGCAACGCGCCGCGGGAGGTGTCGCGCTGCTGCCGGCCGGCGCGCGGCCCGGTACCGGCCTTCGTGGCCAGCACCACGTCGTCGCGGTCGACGACATCGCCCAGCATGGCGCCGAGCACCTGTTCCGAGAGCCCGTCGCCGTAGCCGGCCGCGGTGTCGACCAGCGTGCCGCCGGCCTCGGTGAAGGCGATGAGCTGGTCGCGGGCCTCGTGCACGTCGGTGTCCTTGCCCCACAGCCAGGTGCCCAGGCCCACCCGTGACACCCGAAGGCCGGTGCGTCCCACCTGCCGCCGCTCCATGGCGGTGAGGTTAGTGGGCCTCGCTCCATCGAGCGGCGCAGGACGTCGACCGAGGGGGTGGCTGCCCGGTCGCGGCTAGGCTCGGCTGGCTCATAGGGTGGGCCGCCGGTACGGGGAGGTCGGATGCGCCTCGGGGTCAATCTCGGGTACGTCGTGGGCGACACGGCCGACGAGCAGGTGCGGCTCGCGGTCGAGGCAGAACGGCTCGGGTACGACGTGGCCTGGGCCGCCGAGGCGTACGGTTCCGACGCGCCCACCGTGCTGGCGTACGTCGCCGCGCGGACCGAGCGGATCGACATCGGCAGCGCGGTCATGCAGATCCCCGCCCGCACCCCCGCGATGACCGCGATGACCGCGGCCACCCTCGACCTGCTGTCGCACGGACGCTTCCGCCTCGGGCTAGGCGTGTCCGGTCCCCAAGTGTCCGAGGGTTGGCACGGCGCGCGTTTCGACCAGCCGCTCGGGCGCACCCGCGAGTACGTCGAGGTCGTGCGGATGGCGCTCGGTCGACAACGCGTCGCGTACGACGGCGAGCATCTGAAGCTGCCGCTGCCGGACGGTCCGGGCAAGGCGCTGCGGCTGATGATCCAGCCGCGTCGCGACCCGCTGCCGCTCTACCTGGCCGCGGTCGGCCCGCGCAACCTCGAGCTCACCGGCGCAGTGGCCGACGGCTGGCTGGCGATCTTCTTCGCGCCTGAGCACGCCGCGGTGTCGCTCGACCCGCTGCGGTCCGGAGCGCAGGGGGCCGGTCGCGTGCTCGATGGGCTCGACCTGACCGCGACCGTGCCGATCGTGGTCGGCGCCGACCCGGCGACCTGCGCTGACGCGTTGCGCGCCCACACCGCGCTGTACATCGGCGGGATGGGCAGCCGCACGCGCAACTTCTACAACGCGCTGGCCCGCCGGATGGGGTACGAGGACGCCGCTGCGCGGATCCAGAGCCTGTACCTGGACGGACGCCACCGTGATGCGGCCGCGGCGGTGCCGTTCGCGCTGATCGACCAGACGGCGCTGGTCGGACCGCGGGAGCGGATCCGGGACCGCCTGCAGGCATACGCCGACGCGGGGATCACCACGCTCGCGGTCTCACCAGTGGCGGTGAGCCTGGACGAGCGACTGTCGGCGCTGAGCACCGCCAGGCAAGCCCTCGAAGCCAGCGGGCTGGGGGCCTGACGATGGCGTGGCTGCAGGCTGTAGCCCTCGGCGTGCTGCAGGGGCTCACCGAGTTCCTGCCGATCTCGTCGTCGGCGCACCTACGGATATTCCCCGAGCTGCTCGGGTGGGGCGACCCAGGCGCGCCTTTCACCGCGGTGGTGCAGATCGGCACTGAGGCGGCGGTGCTGATCTACTTCCGCCGCGACATCTGGCGGATCGCCACGTCCTGGCTCGGCGCGCTGTTCCGTCCCGAGCTCCGCGGGCACCGCGACACGCTGATGGGCTGGTACGTGATCATCGGCTCGGTGCCGATCGTCGTGCTGGGGATCGTCTTCAAGGACGTCATCGAGTCCGACCTGCGCAGCCTGTGGGTCGTCGGCTCCACCCTGGTCATCCTCGGGCTGGTGCTCGGGCTGGCCGAGTACGTCGGCCGGCGGACCCGACCGCTCGACACCCTCGGCTGGCGGTCGGCGGTGCTGCTCGGGCTGTCGCAGGCGCTGGCGTTGGTGCCAGGCGTCTCACGCTCCGGCGCCACGATCAGCATGGGGTTGTTCCTCGGGTTCGAGCGGGAGGCGGCGACCCGGTTCGCGTTCCTGCTCGCCATCCCGGCGGTGGTGGGCGCCGGCGCGTTCGAGCTGCGCGACGCCATCGGCGCGGACTCCCGCTACTCGCCGGCCCAGACGCTGCTGGCCACCGTGGTCGCCTTCGTGATCGGGTACGCAACCATCGCCTGGCTGCTGCGCTACGTCGCCACCCGGTCGTACACGCCGTTCGTGGTCTACCGGGTGCTGCTGGGCAGCAGCGTGCTGG
>JALYQN010000408.1 GCA_030855835.1 Actinomycetota bacterium
CACCGGGAGGCCTCGCGCAGGTCGGTGCCCACTGCCACCACGACGCACGTCGCACGTCGCGATCACGCGAGACGCCGGACGCTCATCTGGGCGCGACCTTCCTTCCCTTCGTCGGGGAACCAGCGTCCCCCGCCCGCGTACTGGAATCGTTACGGGAGGGACGGGCGCCACTGGGCAAGGTCGTTATCGAGGAGGGGGGTAGCGGCGTCGGCTTCCATCTCGTCACCGACGGGACTGCGACGGTGCAGGTAGGTGGCCATGCTCGTGCCAACCTTGGCCCCGGTGACTACTTCGGCGAGATCTCCCTCATCGACGGCAAGCCCCGCTCCGCGAGCGTGGCCGCAGAGACCGAGCTCCGCACCATCTTCCTGGCCCGGTGGAACTTCGCGGTGCTGCTGGACGACGAGCCGGAGGTCACCAAGAACCTGCTGCTCGCCGTGTGCGCCCGCCTGCGCCTGGCCGAGAGCCACTGACCAAGGCGGCCCTGGGACTGCGGTAGCAGGAACCGGTCGGAGGCCGCCAAATTCCGCCATTGCCGTGGTGGGGTCGTTACGATCCGAGGCGTCGAGGTGCCGTCGTACCGATCGGGAGCGTGCGCGGATGATCGAGGTCCGGCTGCTCGGGCCACCGCGGGTCGAACGCGACGGCACCCTGGTGGCGTTCGACACTCGCAAGGCGATGGCGCTGCTCGCCCATCTGGCCGTCACCGAACGCCCTCGCCCCAGAGACACTCTGGCCGACCTGCTCTGGCCTGGCACTGAGCCTGAGCGCGCCCGTGGGGCGCTGCGCCGCACCCTGTCCAGCCTGCGCGCCGCCGTGGGTGCCGAGCTCGTCGAGGCGACCCGAGACCACGTCCGCCTGGTCAACGGCCCCGGTATCTCCGTCGATGTCGACCGGTTCCGCGAGCTGCGGACGGGCGGCCATCTCGAGCGCGCGGTGGCGGAGTTCCGCGGCGACTTTCTCGAGGGGTTCACCGTCCGGGACGCCCCTGACTTCGAGGAATGGGCTGAGGCGGAGTCCGAGCGCCTGCGGCGGGAGCTCACCGGGACACTTTCCGACCTGGCGTCCGCGCAAGAGGCGGCAGGCGACCAGATCGGCGCTCTGCGCACGGTGCAGCAGTGGTTGTCGCTGGACGGACTGCACGAACCGGCACACCGTGCGCTGATCAGGCTGTACGCCGCCACCGGTGACCGAGCGGCCGCCCTGGTGCAGTACCGCGAGTGTGTCCGCACCCTGTCCCGCGAGCTCGGCGTCTCTCCGCTCACGGAGACGACCCAGCTGTACGAGGCGATCAACCGTGGGTCGTACCGGCAACCGCCACAGGTGCCGAGAACTCCGGCAGTGGCACTGGAGCCTCCGTGGTCGCCGTTCGTCGGCAGGGGCGACGCCCTTCGCGCCCTGCACGCGCAGTACGAGTGCCTCGGAACCGACGGCAGGGTCGTCCTGGTCGAGGGGGAGGCGGGCATCGGCAAGACCCGTCTGGTGGAAGAGCTCCTCGCGACGCTGCGCGGGGACGGCGCCAGGGTGCTGGCCGGGCGGGCGTACGAGGACGAGACCGGGCTGGCCTACGCCCCCATCGTCGATGCGGTGCGGGCGCGCTTGCGCGACGGAGCCGATTGGCTGGCGAGCGTGGACGGGCGGGCGGTGCTCGAGACGGCTCGGCTCGTTCCGGAGCTGGCCGTGCGGCAATCGTCGGACCAGAAGGAGTCTGCTGACGGGCCGGGTGCCGAGACCCGGTTCCTGGCCGGTGTCTGGGACACGCTGGTCGCAGCCGTGGCCGGCAGCCGCCCGGGGGTGCTGTTCGTCGACGACGCACAGTGGGCTGACGACGCGACGCGTGGCCTGCTGTCGTACGGGTTGCACCGCTTGGTGGGGCGACCCATGCTCGTCGTGCTCACCTGGCGTACACCGCTCGACCACCGACTGCGCCGCGCAGCGGCGGCTGCCGCTCGCAGTGGGTCCGGCCGGGTACTGCAGCTGGCGAGGCTCGGCCAGGACGCCGTGAGCGAGCTGGTGCGGGCGGCCCACCCGGACGAGCGCGACCCGACCATGTCGCAGCGGCTGTGGGAGACCACCGAGGGTGTGCCGTTGCTGCTCATCGAGTACCTCCGCACGGTCACGGGTCCTGCTGACTGGCCATTGCCGACCGGTGTGCGCGAACTGCTGCGGGCCCGCCTGGACCCGGTCAGCGAGACCGCACGCCAGGTGCTGGCGGCGGCGGCCGTGCTCGGCCGGTCCTTCGACACGGCCACCGTGCGGGCGGTCAGCGGGCGTACGGACGAGGAGACGGTGGCGGCTCTCGAGGAGGGGGTCGGCCGTGGCCTGGTCCGAGAAGGCAGCCGCGAGTACGACTTCGACCACGAGCTACTGCGCACGCTGATCTACGACGACACCAGCCTCGCGCGACGGCGACTGCTGCACGGCCGCGCTGCTGACGCCCTTGCCAGGCCGGCAGCCGTGGTGGCCCGCCACCTGCAGCTCGCCGGGCGGGAGGACGCGGCGGCAGCGGCGTTCCGCGATGCGGGGGAGCATGCCAGACAGGTGTTCGCGCACGCAGAGGCCCTGGGTCACTTCCGCGCGGCCCTGGCGCTCGGGCATCCCGACCCGGCGGGTCTGAATGCGGTGATCGGCGACGAGCAGACGGTCGCAGGTGACTACGCCGCGGCGCTGGTGAGCCTTGAGGCCGCCGCGGCTGCCAGCTCGCCCGCTGAGCTGCCGGCGGTGGAGCACCGCCTCGGCCGGCTGCAGCACCGCCGCGGGGAGTACGCGCTGGCGCGGGCACATCTCGAGGCTGCGCTGGTGGCCACCCCTGGCGTCGACGTCCCGGCTCGCGCCAGCCGCACTGCAGACCTGAGTCTGGCTGCCTACTCCGGTGGCGACCCCGCGCTTGCCCGATCCCTTGCCCTCGAGGCGCGTGAGCTGGCCGAGGACGCCGGTGACTCTCGCGCCCGCTGCCAGGCGTACAACCTGCTGGGGATGCTCGCCACCGCCGAAGGTGCCACCGACCAAGCACTCGACGACTTGCGGCTGAGCCGTGAGCTGGCCGAGAAGGTCGGTGACCGGGACCTCACCGTGGCAGCCCTGAACAATCTGGCCCTCGCCCACCGCGCTCGCGGCGAGCTAGGTCTCGCCACCGAGCTCACCGTCGGCGCGCTCGACCTGTGCACCGCGCTGGGGGACCGGCATCACGAGGCGGCCCTGCACAACAACCTGGCCGATCTGCTGCACGGGGCTGGGCGGCGCGACGAGGCGATGGTTCACCTCAAGGCGGCGGTGGAGATCTTCGCCGAGATCGGCGCTGAGGAGGAGCCGCGGCCGGAGATCTGGAAGCTGGTCCGCTGGTAGCGCTCCGTGGTGGCAGGCCTTGCCCCCCAGTCAGGTCCTGCGGCGCGGAAACCGGCGATCAGTCCGACCGCCCACAGCAGCGACCACAGCACCGGCTCGGCCACCGGGCCCTCGACCATGAGGCCGCGTACGGTCAGCGAGGATCGTCACCGGGTTGACCTCCACTACCGCGCCACATGAACGTGATTCGGGCGGACTACTCTCGACGGATGGCCAGGGTGCTGGTGACAGGGATGTCCGGCGCGGGGAAATCTACGTTGCTGGACGAGCTTGAGCGCCGTGGCCACCTGGCGATCGACACCGACTATCGCGGGTGGGAGCGTCCGGACGGCACGTGGGACGAGGCACGAATGGCGAAGCTTCTCGCCGCCCACTCAGATGTCATCGTCTCAGGGACGGTTGAGAATCAAGGCCGCTTCTACGACCGGTTCGATCACATTGTCTTGTTGAGCGCCCCGCTCGACGTGTTGCTCCGGCGGGTCGTCGAGCGAACCAACAATGCCTATGGGAAGTCGCCAACCGAGCGCGATGAGATTCGCACATACATGGAGACGGCGGAGCCATCTTTGCGGCGCGGCGCGACCGCTGAACTGGACGGTCGCAAGCCATCCGCCGAGCTCGCCGACGCCGTCGAGGAGCTCATAGCTTCTTAGACTGGCGTGGTTGTTTGACAACGCAGCTCGACCGGCGTCCGCCAGGCCGGCGCACCGTTGCCGGCAGCACGGCCGGATCGGTCACCGGCGCGGTCCGTCCCCTTCGAGCTCGGGCTCGGCGCGGGTCAGCTCGGCGACCACCGTCCGTAAGGTCGGCAGGTCGATGACTGCGAATTCGTCGGCCAGGGCGTAGGCCTCATCGAGGTACTGCGAGCACAGTCCCGGTTCGCACCGTCAGGTCCACCTTGTCAAGCGCAGCGGTTGCCTGAACCTCTTGACCAGACCCTCGGCCTGGATAGCTTCACGCATGCTGGCTCCCGTCGGGCAGTCTGCGTCGCGTCACTTCGTCAGAGGGTCCGACCGCTCGGTCACGAGAAATCATCGGTCCGCCTGGCCGCTGTCTCATCGAGGGGTCCACGGGCCGGGCCCCTGAACGATGGCCGAACAGACGGTGTCAGCTGTGGCCTGTCATCGTCGAGGTCGGCAGGATGTCCGGTATGAGAGCTTCGACCCGCGCGTCTGTCCTAATCTCAATCGCCTCCGTCACCGTCTGCGCCTTGCTCGCCCCAGTAGCGTCAGCAGCTGCCACAGTGTCCGGGCCGTCCAGCGCCCGAGCTGTCCGCGCCACCCCGGGCCAGGACGGTCAGGTCGATGTCCCGTTGGTGATTGCGCACCGCGGGGCGTCCGGTTATCGCCCGGAGCACACGCTCGCGGCGTATCGGTTGGCGATCCGGCTGGGTGCCGACTACATCGAGCCGGATCTGGTCGCCACCAAGGACGGGGTTCTCGTCGCCCGGCACGAAAACGAGATCTCCACGACCACCGATGTGGCCGAGCACCCGGAGTTCGCCGACCGCGAGACCACCAAGACCGTCGACGGGGTAGAGGTGACGGGCTGGTTCACCGAGGACTTCACCCTTCGCGAGCTGCGTACGCTGCGGGCCGTCGAGCCACTTCCAGACCTTCGGCCGGATAACACGCAGTACAACGGCAGCTACCGCGTGCCCACCTTCGAGCAGGTCCTCGACCTCCTCGACCGGGTCGAAGCGCGTACGGGTGAGCGGGTCGGGGTCTATCCGGAGACCAAGCACCCGACGTACTTTCGCGACATCGGGCTGCCCCTGGAACCGGCTCTGATCGACGGGCTCGACGCCCATGACCTGGACAGCTTCAGCTCCGAGGTGTTCGTCCAGAGCTTCGAGACCCACAACCTCCGAGTGCTGAACAGACTGACCTCGGTCAAGCTCGTGCAAGTGGTGGACTCCACCGGAGCGCCGTACGACTTCGTGGTCAGCGGCGACCCGCGCACCTATGCCGACCTCGTCACCCCGCGCGGCCTGGCGTTCATCGCGCGGTACGCCGACGGAGTCGGGGCCAACAAGGACCTCGTCATCCCACGCGACAAGAAGGGGTTCTTGCTTGAGCCGACGTCACTTGTCGAGGACGCGCATGCGGAGGGCCTGCTGGTGCATGCGTTCACGTTCCGCAGCGAGAACGAGTTCCTCCCTGGGGACCTGCGCCGTGGCGACGACCCCGCCGAGCTGGGTGACGCGATCGCCGAGGACCTGCTGTTCCTACAGCAAGGACTGGACGGGTTCTTCACCGACTTTCCCGACACGGGGGTGCGCGCCCGCAACCTGTACGTGGGCTAATCCTCCTCGCGATGATCGCCGGCAACGCCGTCGATGAGCTCGCGGAGGATGTCGACGTGCCCGGCGTGCCGGGCAGTCTCCTCGATCATGTGGATCAGCACTCAGCGCGTCGAGACGGTCTCCCCGAACCATGCCGTGCCGGTCTCGTCGACGTCCGTGGCGAAGATGACCTCGTCTGCGGCCGCGCAGGCCCGGCCATAGAACCGCAGGACCGCGTCGGTGGTCTCGTCCGGGCGCACCCGCAGGTCGGCGTCGGGGTCGTCGTCGTCGAACGGCAGCGGCTCGGTCTCACGCCCGAACGGCTGGCAGAACCAGCCGTACTCCACCGCGCCCAAGTGCTTCACCAACCCCAGCAAGCTGGTGCCTGATGGCGTCATCAATCGGCGGAGCGCGGCGTCGTCGAGCCCCTCCAGCTTCCACAGCACGGCCGTACGATGCCTTGCGAGGCTGGCGTGCAGGCTCTCCCGCTCGCCGCCGGTGAATGGAACCCGCTGCACGGTTGCCTCCTCGTGGGCCACGCGGCCCCGCTCGTGCTCAGCCTGACTCTGCCGCCCGTGCACTGTGTCGTTGTGGATCTTGGCGCATGTCAAGCATGGCCGGCGCCGTCGCTAGCCTGGCGAGATGGTCACCGAGGACGACGTACGACGTGGCTGCCTCGCCATGCCGGGGGTGACCGAGCGCAGCAGCTGGGATCAACCCGCCTGGTTCGCTCGCACGCTGATGGCGCGCATGTGGGAGACCGGGGTGTTGACGGTCAAGACCCACGAGCGGGAGGCGCTGCGAGCCGACGATCCGCGAACCTTCTTCTGGACCCCGCACCACGCCGACTCCCCTCGACTCGTCCTGGTACGCCTGGACCGGGTGGACGCCGGTGAGCTCGCCGAGCTGCTGGAGGAGTCGTACCGGATTGCCGGCGCACCGAGCCAGAGCGGGCGGGCACGGCCCCGGTCGGCCTGATCGGCCTGATCGGCCTGATTGGTCTGAGCGGTGGCGGCGGCAAGCCATGCACCGATGCCGGGACATTGCGGCTACCACAGGCGATCAGCGTGTCCCGAGATGAGGCCCACGTCGGTGGCACACCCTAGGTTTGGGGCATGAACACCACACCGATTGTCTTGGTCCCGGGTTTCTGGCTCGGCGCGTGGGCGTGGGACGAGGTTGCCGCGGTTCTGCGCGCGGATGGGCACCACGTCACGGCGTTGACGCTGCCCGGTCTGGAGTCGGTCGACGCCGACCGGTCATCGGTCCGGCTGGCAGACCACGTCGACGCGATCTGCGCGGCGGTCATGGCGGCTGGATCTCCCGTGGTGCTCGCGGTGCACAGCGGTGCCGGAGCCCCCGGCTACGGGGTCACCGACCGCATCCCGGAGGAGATCGCGGCGATGGTCTACGTCGACACCGGCCCGGCGAAGGGCGCCCTGGACCCCGACGCGGTCGCGCCAGAGGTGCCGCTGCCCTCGCCGGAGGACCTCGCGGCCAACGAGAACCTCGACGGGCTCACCGAGGAACAGCTGGCGACGTTTAGGCGCCTAGCGGTTCCGGAGCCGGGCGCCGCGGTACGGGAAGCACACGAGTTCACCAATGACGCGCGCCTCGACGTGCCGAGCACGGTGGTTTGCACGGCGTATACGTCGGACGAGTACCGGGACGCGGTCAAGGAGGGTTACGCGTTCGTTGCCGGTCTCGCCGAGCTGCGTGACGTGACCTATCTGGACTTGCCGACGAGCCATTGGCCAATGTGGTCGCGGCCGCAAGAGCTCGCCGCGGTCATCGGCGATGTCGCGATGGGCCCGTCGGCGACCTGACGAGAGCACGGCAGCGGGTCCTCCCGAAGCCGACTGGTGGAGGGAGGCTACAGAGAACGTGGCCATCCGTCCGCATGACGATGACCGACCCGGAGTCTGCGTTGCGCCGGCCAACGAGACGAGCTGGGAAGACCTGCAGACAGTCTTCGGCACGCGCGGCCCGGCCTGCAGGTGCCAGTGCCAGCGGTACAAGCTGCGGCCACGAGAGTCCTTCGGCTCGTTTCCCGTCGAGGTACGCGCCGACCGGCTGCGTCAGCAGACCGACTCCGGCCATGCGGATGCAGGCCAGACCAGCGGCCTCGTCGCGCACGTAGACGGTGAGCCAGCCGGGTGGTGCGCGGTCGAGCCGCGCACCGCCTACCCGGGCCTGCTGCGGAACAACCGGGTCCCGTGGGTTGGTCGCGCCGAGGACAGGTCCGACCCCAGCATCTGGGCCGTGACCTGCTTGTTCAGCCGTGCGGGCTTTCGCAGGCGCGGCGTCAGTCGAGCCCTCGCGGCGGCCGCTGTGGACTTTGCCCGCGAGCGCGGCGCCAGCGCCATTGAGGCCTACCCCATGACCACGACCAACGTGATCCTGGAGGAGCTGCACGTGGGCACTGATGGCGTGTTCGCGGATGCCGGGCTCACCGAGGTTGGCCGCCCGACGCTGCGACGAGTCGTGATGCGGCTCGACTTCTGACCGCGTCCGGAACCGGCGGACGGTCAGCTCGCCGATCTACTGCCCTGGTGGTCGATAGGGCACGGACTTGCTGAGGGCGGTGTCGACCTCGTCCGTAGTCAGCAGCCTGATCGTCCGGGTCTGCGCCGCACCACTGCCGGTCACGGCCAGCGACACCGCCGCCGCGGTTTCGTCGTCAGGCAGATCCACCAGAACGTAGGCATCCACTTCGCCGAAGGCGAAATAGAAGCCCTCCAGTGTTCCGCCCATGCTGCCGGCGAGCTCACCGATGGCAGCCGCGCGGTCCTTCGCGCCCTTGCTGCGCACTCCGTCGAGTCCTTGCTTGGTGTAGTTGGCCGCGTACAGGTACTTGGGCATCTCGACCGCCTCATTCGTGGGCACCGGGTGGCGACGCAGGGCTGATGCTGCACCGTTACCTCCTCTCGGTCAATGGCGCGTCCGAGCCATCGTTGTGCCGTTAGGTCGTGCGATTCCCCGCGACCCGGGATAGCCCAGAGACGGCATCCGCCCACGGCTTGAGCGGACGTCGTGCGCCCCGTGCGCATGCCTGAGAGCGCCGCGATGGTTGTTGTCGGGTTCGACTCGAACAACCGCCGCCTGCCGACATCTGGGCATCGCTCCCATGCTGCGTTAGCGTCCGCCTCAGTGTTGGGCATCGAGGTGGTTGATGGTGTGGCAGGTCCGGCTGGGGACCCGGTCAGGTGCATGCTGAGGTGACCGCGCAGACCTTCGCCGTCCGCGCGATCGGTTTCGTGCGCTCCCCGCTGCGCGACCTGGACAACGCACCGCGGCAGGCCGACGAGGGTGCGCCTGCAGCCGACTTGATATTCAGCGAAGAGGTAGCCCCGGCATTGGAGGGGATCGAGGCCGGAGCAGTCATCGAGCTGTTGACATGGCTGCACCGGGCCAGCCGCGACATTGTGCAGACGCGACCGCGGGGGGACGCCACCCGAGCGTTGACCGGTGTCTTTGCCACCCGCTCACCCCATCGTCCGAACCCAATCGGCTTGCATACGGTCACCGTCCTCGAGGCAGGCCCCGGAACCCTGCGGGTCGCCGGGCTCGAGGCCATCGACCAAACCCCGATCATCGACGTCAAGATCGCGCTGGGCCCACCTGATCTGCGTTGACTCTGGTGGCGGGGTCGTGGCACTTCCTGACGGTGCCCGGCGAGCTATCTGAGGGCCGCATCCTCGAGGCTGGTCCCCGTGAGGGGTTCGGCAGGTGGCCTCCGAGGAACCGAAGGCAGGGCCTTCTGTGGCAAGTTGTCGTATCGGCGGGATGCCGTTCGTGGTGAGAGTAGAAGGCGGTCATCGGGACTGCCCGGAACGAGGAGAACTGGGATGACGCACTACCTGTTGAGCGTGCACGGCCCCGCCGAGAAGGACGAGTTCGGCAGTTGCGGCTCCAAGGAGGAGATGGAGGAGGCGTTCGCCGCGACCGGCGCCTTCAATGACAAGATTCGCGCCGATGGTTACTGGGTGTTCGCCGGTGGGCTTCAGTCAGCATCGACCGCAACCGTCGTCGACGGCCAGGGTGAGACGCCGGTGGTGACCGACGGCCCCTACCTCGAGACCAAGGAGGTCATCGGGGGATTCTGGGTCATCGACGCGCCCGACCTCGACGTGGCGCTCCAGCTCGCGGCCGAGGGGTCCAAGGCGTGCCGGGGCAAGGTGGAGGTCCGTCCGTTCGACGGCCTCGCCTGAGCCGGCCCGAACGACGACTGATCGATGCAGGCCGGAACGGCGGCCGTCGAGCGGGTCTTCCGCGAGGAGTACGGCCGCCTGATCGCCTCGCTCGTCCGCCGCTTCGGTGACATCGACATCGCAGAGGAGGCGGCGGGTGAGGCGCTCGTGGCCGCGCTGGAGAAGTGGCCGGAGTGCGGCGTACCTCCCAACCCCGGCGGCTGGCTCACCACCACCGCGGGCAACCGCGCGATCGACCGGACCCGCCGCGAGAAGCAGCGCGACGCGAAGCACCAGGCGGCCTTCATGTACCACGACGACACGCGCCACGAGCACACCGGACCGGTCGAGGACGACCGATTGCGGCTGCTGTTCACCTGCTGCCACCCG
>JALYQN010000426.1 GCA_030855835.1 Actinomycetota bacterium
GTAGAGGCCGGCGGGCTGGTCGACCTCGGACCGGGCCGGCGGGTCGACCTGCTCGCTCCCGGGGTCCTCGCGCTGGCGGTGCTGTCGACGTCATTCACCTCGCTGGCGATCTCGACCGGCTTCGAACGTCGCTACGGCGTGCTCAAGCGCCTCGGGGCGACTCCTCTCCCCCGAGCGGGTCTGCTTGCCGGCAAGGGGCTGGCGGTGCTGGCGGTCGAGGTGCTGCAGGTTGTCGTGATCGGTGCGGTGGCGCTCGGGCTCGGCTGGGAGCCGACGGGCGGGGCCGTCGCTGTGCTCGGCGGGGTGCTCGCGCTGCTGCTCGGCACCGCCTGCTTCGCCTCCCTCGGGCTCGCACTCGCCGGGAGCCTGCGGGCCGAGGCGACCCTGGCGGTGGCGAACCTGGTGTACGTCCTGCTCCTGCTGGGGGGTGCCATCGTGGTGCCCCTCGCGCGGTATCCCGACGGGGTGCGGCCCGTTGTGGAGCTGCTCCCCTCGGGCGCGCTGGCGCAGTCCGTTCGCGAAGTGTCCGCGGGGGGTGGGCTGCCGCTGCTGTGCGTCGTCGTGCTGGTGGGGTGGACAGTCGTCGGTGCGGTCCTCACGGTCAGGACCTTCCGGTGGGAGTGAGCGCGGCGGCGACCCGCAGGCCCGGACAGGCAGCGCTACGAGGGGTCGCGGTGGCGTCGCTGCTGGCCAACATCGCCATCGTGCTCACCGGCGGCGCCGTACGCCTCACCGGGTCTGGGCTCGGCTGCCCCGCGTGGCCGCGGTGCACGGAAGAGTCGTACGCCGCGCACGGCGAGCTGGGCATCCACGGTGCCATCGAGTTCGGCAACCGGCTGCTCACTTTCGCGCTGGCGGCGGTGGCTGTGGCGACGGTCGTCGTGGTGTGGCGGGCTCGGCCGATCGATCGGGTGCGGCGCCGGCTGGCCCTGCTGCTGGCCGTCGGCGTCCCAGCACAGGCGGTGCTCGGCGGCCTGACCGTGCTCACCGGGCTCGACCCGTGGCTGGTCGCTTGGCACCTACTCGTATCGCTGGCGATGGTTGCGATCTCGGTGGTGCTGCTCGACCGAGTTGGTCGCGGGATGGAGAGTTCGGCGAGGCAGCCTGTGATCCCGATGCCGGGATCGCTGCGCATGCTCGCGCTCGCAACCTACGGCGCGGTCTGGGTGGTGGTGTACCTGGGCACCGTCGTGACGGGCAGCGGGCCACACGCCGGCGATGCCGCCTCACCGCGCAACGGGCTCCACCCCGAGACGGTGAGCCAGCTGCATGCGGACGCGGTGTTCCTGCTGGTCGGCATGACGATCGGCGTCGTGCTGGGCCTGCGTGCCGTCGGCGCACCCGCGTCGGCGGTGCGTGCCGCACAGTGGCTGCTCGGCGTCGAGCTGGCCCAGGGGGCGGTCGGGTTCGTGCAGTACGCGACCGACCTGCCGATCCTCCTGGTCGAGCTGCACCTGCTCGGCGCCTGCCTGACCGTCGCCGCGGCCACCTGGCTGCTGCTGTCCGTACGTGCCCCCCGCCCGGCACGGCACCACCCGGACGGATCTTCCGACCGGTGGGCTGCTGGGGCAACCAAGCGGTCGGAAGATCCGTCTGGAAGCGGCGGGCGCCGGTGACATCTTCCGGCTCGCGGGTCGCCAGGGCAGCCGAGCGGTCGGAAGATCCGTTCGGGGACGCGTCGCCCTCGGGCGTTGTCCACTGGGCATGGTCGCCAGCAGGGTTGTCCCCAGACGGCCGAGTTGCCGGTTCCTCTCCCGCACAGAGTCAGGGACCGTGGCGTCATGGTTGCTGCACTGGCGTCCGAGGTCCCGGGCGTGATGCGGCTGTCGTACGCCTGCCGCCTTCTCGGTCGGGGCGCGGTGCGCTCGCTGCTCGACTCGGGCCGTTGGCAGCGCCCGCTGCCGGCGGTCGTGGTGACGCACAACGGCCCATTGAGTGACGACCAGCGGCTCCGAGCCGCACTGCTGTCGATGCCGCCGGGCTCCGTGCTCGGTGGGCTGACTGCCGCCGAGCGCGGCGGGCTCGTCGGCTTCCCCGATGACGCGCTGACTCTGGTCGTCCCTGGCTCGTCGCGGCGACCGCACCCATGGCCGGACGTCCGCCTGCACTGGTCAACCGAGTTGAGTACGCGGGACGTGCACCCCGTTCTGCACCCACCCTGCACTCGAATGGCGCGCAGCCTGGTGGACGCGAGCAGCGAGCGAATCTCCCTCTCACGCGCACGAGCGATCCTGCTCGCCGGCTGCCAGCAGGGCCTCGTGCTCCCCAGCCATCTCGGCGACGCGCTGAGCCGCCGCGGTCCGTGCCGCCACCGGGCGCTGATCCGCGAGACGATCGGCGACGCAGGGAGCGGGGTGCACTCACTGCCCGAGCGCGACTTCGAGCTGCTCTGCGTGCGGAGAGGGGTCCCCCGACCCTCGCACCAGCGCGTCCTCGTCAAACCGGACGGCAGGGCGTACCTGGACTGCCGTTGGGACGAGTACGGCGTGGCGTGCGAAATACATGGGATCCCGCACATGGCGGTGGTCCGCTGGGACGCTGATCTGTTCCGGCAGAACGAGATCGTCATCGCCGGGGACGGTCTGCTCGTGTTCAGCTCGTTCGCCGTCCGTCATCGCGGCGTCGACGTCATCGATCAGGTCGTCAGGCTGCTCCGCCGCCGCGGCTGGCCGAGCTGACCAGGCCACGGATCTTCCGACCGCTCGGTTCCCCCAGCCACCCAAACGTCGGAAGATCCGTCTCCCGCGCCCGCGGCCCGCGGCCCGCGCGCGAGAGCCGGTCAGCGGAGGAGGGGGTCTATCGCGACGGCGAGGAAAAGCAGGGCCAGGTAGAGGTTGGACCCGTGGAACAGCCGCATCGCCTGCCCCTCCCACGCCTGCGTCCCGGCACGTGCCCCGCTCAGCAGCCGGTATGCCCCCGCCAGCAGCGCGGCGCCGAGCGTGGCGGCGGCGAGCGGGTAGAACGGCCCGGTGCCGGCGACCGGCCACAGCAGCAGCGAGGTCGCCACCGTCGCCCACGAGTACCAGACGATCCGGCGGACTACGACGCTCGGTGCCGCCACCACCGGGAGCATCGGCACGCCGGCGGCCGCGTAGTCGTCGCGGTAGCGGATCGCCAGCGCCCAGAAGTGCGGCGGCGTCCAGAAGAAGACCACCGCGAACAGCACGACCGGCGTCCACGCCAGCCCCCCGGTCACGGCGGTCCAGCCGATCAGCACCGGGAAGCAGCCGGCCGCGCCGCCCCACACGATGTTCTGCGCGGTACGCCGCTTCAGCAGCATCGAGTAGCCGACCACGTAGTACGCATTGGCAACCAGCGCCAGGCCAGCCGACAGCCAGTTCACGACCAGCCCGAGCCACAGCGTCGAGGCGACGCCGAGCAGCAGGCCGAACACCAGCGCGGCGCGGGGGCTCACCTCGTGCCGCGGCAGCGGGCGGCGGCGGGTGCGCCGCATCCGCTGGTCGATGTCGGCGTCGACCACGCAGTTCAGCGCGTTCGCACTGCCTGCCGAAAGCGTCCCGCCAAGCACGGTCGCGACCACCGGCCACAACGGTGGCACCCCACCCGAGGCGAGGAACATCACCGGCACCGTGGTGAGCAGCAGCAGCTCGATGATCCGCGGCTTGGTCAGGGCAACGTACGACGCCAGCGCAGCGCCGATGCGCGCCCGCCGACCGGTTGTGCCCCGTCCCGGGCCGTCCCGTACGACGGGCCGGGAATCGACGGTCGACACGTCCACCCTCTCGTCCTGCGCACTGGTACGGCTGCCCCGGGATCGGACCGCGGGCGAGTCTAGTCGCGGGAGCGGTGCCGGGGAGCACCTGCCCAGGCAGCGGCTACGCTCGCACCCGATGGCGGATCAAGCCCCGACCGGCCCCGACATCGCCCGCCCCCGATCGACCAGCCGTCTGGAGCGACTCCTCGTGACCTCGACCCAGCCCACCGAAAACCCTCTCGAGTGGACCGACCTCGACAAGCGCGCGGTCGACACCGTCCGGACGCTGGCGATGGACGCGGTGCAGAAGACCGGCAACGGCCACCCGGGCACGGCGATGAGCCTCGCCCCACTCGCCTATCTGCTCTACCAGCGGATGCTGCGCCACGACCCGGCTGAGCCGCAGTGGCCCGGCCGCGACCGTTTCGTGCTGTCTGCAGGCCATTCCAGCCTGACGCAGTACATCCAGCTCTACCTGTCCGGCTACGGTCTCGAGCTCGACGACCTGAAGGCGCTGCGGACATTCGGGTCGCGGACGCCGGGCCACCCGGAGGTCAACCACACACCCGGGATCGAGATCACCACCGGCCCGCTCGGGCAAGGCCTGGCCAGCGCCGTGGGCATGGCCGCGGCAGCCCGCCGCGAGCGGGGCCTGCTCGACCCCGACACCGCCGACGGGGACAGCCCGTTCGACCACACCATCTGGGTGATCGCCTCCGACGGGGACATCCAGGAGGGCCTGACCAGCGAGGCCAGCTCGTGGGCGGGCCACCAGGAGCTCGGCAACCTGGTGGTGGTCTACGACGCGAACCACATCTCGATCGAGGACGACACCGACGTCGCCATGAGCGAGGACACCGGCAAGCGGTACGAGGCGTACGGCTGGCACGTGCAGACCGTCGACTGGACCAACGGTGACGGGTCCGCGGCCGGACCGAAGGGCACGTACCACGAGAACGTGCCCGCCTTGCACGACGCGCTCGTCGCGGCGCGGGCCGAGCGGGCGCGCCCGTCGCTGGTGGTGCTGCGCACGATCATCGCCTGGCCGGCGCCGGACGCGCAGAACACAGGCTCGGCGCACGGGGCCGCGCTCGGCGACGACGAGGTAGCTGCCACCAAGCGGGTACTCGGCATGGACCCCGACGCCAGCTTCGCCGTCGACGATGACGTCCTCGCGCACGCCCGCGCGGTTGGCGACCGCGGGCGCGACGCGCACAAGGCGTGGAACGAGACGTTCGCCGCCTGGCGCGAGCGCGAACCCGACCGGGCGGCGCTGTGGGAGCGGCTGACCGAACGTCGGCTGCCGGACGG
>JALYQN010000100.1 GCA_030855835.1 Actinomycetota bacterium
TCCGCGCCGTCAGCGAGCTCGATGTACTTCCAGTTGTCGGCCGACACGCAGCCGCGGACGCGGTAGCGCGAGGTCCCGTCGGTGATCTCGATCGGGACCCCGCGGCGCTCGGCGGTGTGGTGGTCGATCACCTTCTGCAGCGGCCGACCGTCGAACTGAACCTCACCGTGGCGCACCGCACCCGGTCCGCTCAACGCCCCCGCCATCTCGAGCATGGTGGGCGCCAGGTCCTGGATGCCGCACAGCCGGGACTCCCGGCGCGCGGGGAAGCCCGGCGCCCGAACCACCAGCGGGACGTGTGAGGACGCTTCGTAGTGCGAGCTCTTGCCGCGGTGGATTCGGTGCTCCCCACTCAGGTAGCCGTTGTCGGAGCAGAAGATGAACGCGGTCGAGTCGGACTTGCCGGCCCTTCGGATCGCGTCCATGCAACGCTCGATCTCGGCATCGGCGGCGAACAGCGCGTCGCGACGGTGCTGGGTCGAGGTGTCGATGAAGGTCTTGTCCCGTGAGGAGAGCGGTGGCCGGTCGAGGCACGGCTTGTCGGAGACATCTACCTCGTCGAACGACTCGTTGGCCGGCCGCGTGGGTCCGGTGTACGTCCCCCGCCAGCGCGGGGGGACGTAGGGCATGGCCAGGTCGCCCCAGGTGGGGTCGTCGCCGGGGTTCTTCGGCTGCCCGCTGTGGGGGGCGACGAAGTTCAGCTGCAGGTAGAACGGCTGTGTGGAAGCAAGCCTGGTACGCAGCGCACGGATCGCGTACCTGCCATACAGCCGGGTGGTGTGGCGGCCAACCGGGTTCCTGATCCGGCCATTGTGATTGATCACCGTGTCGGTGTAGTTGTAAGTCCGATCGCAGGACGCTCGCCAGTCGTCCCACCCCGGTGGGACGTACGTCTGCTCATAGCCACTGTCGGGCTCCCCGTAGCCGTTGATGTACTTGCCGACGAACGTGGTGTGATAGCCCGCCCGCTGGAGCCACACCCCGATGGTCTCGTCGTCGATGCGCTTGAACGCCCGGCCGCCGTACGGGTCCTCGTTGCCGGTGACGCCAGTGTTGTGCGGGTACTGGCCGCGCAGCAGCATGGCCCGGCTCGGAGCGCACAGCGGGGTCGCGCAGTAGTTGCTGATGAACTCCGTACCCGGCCGCACGATCCTCGACATGACCTGGGGCATCGCTGCGGCCATGTCGTCGTATCGCATGTCGTCCATCAAGAACAACACGATGTTCGGCGCGCTCAAGGTGCCTCCGCGTGGAAGGTGTTGCCCCGTCGAGCCGACCGTAGACGAGACGTTCCGATGCGCTCCGGTGGGTCGCAGCCGGCTGCAACCGGTCCACCCTTGCCCGCGGCTCGGGCAGCGAGAGCAGCCATGACCTCCGGCACAAACCGTGGTGCAGCGGCGATGGCTGACCGCCAACGGTGGTGCCGCAGTGTGGTCCGGCTCCGGTCGCCGGCCCGGGCCCGCGCCGCGCGGCCGCGCATCTCGACCGGTGCGTCGCGAGCGGCGCGCTCAGCCCTGCTGGACGTCGTACGACCCGGGTGGTGGGAGCTCCTGCAGCGTCCACATGTTGCCGTCGGGGTCGGTGAACCCGGTGAAGGAGCCCCAGGCGAGCGTCTGTACCTCTGGTGCGTCGACACCTCGCTCGAGAAGCTCACGCCGGGCTGCCTGCGCGTCGGGCACGACCACCTGGATGCTGTTCTGTGTACCGGGTGTCATGTCGGTGATCCCCTCGCCGAAGGCGATGGAGCACGCCGACGTCGGCGGCGTGACCTGCACGAACCTGATGTTCTCGTCCACCCGCGCCTGGATGTCCAGCGTGAAGCCGACGGTGTCCACGTAGAACTCGATGGCCCGGTCGACGTCGGTCACCGGCACCAAGATGAGCTCGATCTTGCACTCCATCGCTGCCTCCGATCACTGCCCGCTCCGGCCCGCTGCCCGACGGACGCGACCATCGTGGCCGAGGTCACCGACAATCGGTGGCTCAGCGGCCGCCGGCGAGGCCAGCCGTGCTGGGGAACTCCGGTCGCAGCGTCGGGAAGAGGATGACCTCCCGGATGGACTCGACGCTGGCGATCAGCATGACCAGCCGGTCGATGCCGATGCCCATCCCGCCGGTGCACGGCATGCCGTACTCGAGCGCCCGTACGTAGTCCAGGTCGACGTCCCCGGCCTCGGGATCGCCACCCGCCTTGGCTCGGGCCTCCCCCTCGAGAGTCCGCAGCTGCTCGACCGGGTCGTTCTGCTCGCTGTAGGCGTTACACAGCTCGTGGCCGCCGATGATGAGCTCGAACCGCTCGACGTACCCGGGCTCGGAGCGGTGCGCCCGGGCCAGCGGTGAGACCTCCTGAGGGTAGTCGAGACAGAACAGCGGGCCGCGCACCTCGTGCTGGACCCGCTCGTCGTACATCTGCTTCATCAGCCTGCCGCTGCCCCAGGCACTCTCCCAGGAGATCTCGAAGCGATCGAGGATGGCGCGCGCCTCGTCCACAGGCATCGCCGGGGTCATCGCGACCCCGACGCTGTCGCGGAT
>JALYQN010000466.1 GCA_030855835.1 Actinomycetota bacterium
CCGTCAGCTCGTCGCGGTCGCCTTCACGCACGGTGACCCCGGCCTTGGCTGCCTTCTTGATGTTGCGGCGCCACTGCTGGTTCATGCCGGCGAGCAGCTGGTGCTCATCGCGTCCCTCGAGCCGAACCTGGAAGACGTGCCGCGGCTGGCCGGTGCTGAAGCCGCCGTCCGCGGTCTGCAACCGCCAGCCGGTGCGGCGCAGGTGTTCGACCACCGCGTCGCCGCACGCGTCGGCGGAGTCGGCCGGAACATCACCAAGACGGGTCAGGACCGGGTCGGCGATGGCCCGCTTGACGGTGGCCGCCTGCCAGCGCCGGGTGACGACCGGCGGGCCCATCCGCACCGCGAACGCGCCGCCAGCGCGGAGCCGAGCGACCAACGGGTCCAGCCACCGGGCGAGGTCGCCGGACACCGCCGGGCTGGCCCAGTCGAGCAGTGGCCCCTCCGGCAGGTACGCCAGTGAGCGACCGATCATGGGCATCGCCCGGTGCAGCACGAGCCCGACCCCGACCAGCCGGTCGGCGTCGTACCAGCCCAGCGACTCCGCCCGCCAGTCGGTCTTGACCCGACCCCAGGCAGGAGTCTGCAGGAAGCTCGCGGACCGCAGGGACCGCAGGTAGGCGAGGTGTGTCGCGCTGTCGATGGGGTGCACGGCCACCTGGCTCGTCGGGGCGGGCGCGCTCACGCGCAGCGAGGCTAGCGGAGCCGCAGGCTCAGAGCCGGTCGCGCAGCCAGGCGATGTCGGCGGTCTGCCCGTCCACCCCCGGTGTCTCGACGACGATCGGGGCGGCCGCCGCGCGCACGACGGCAAGCATCTCGTCCGGGTCGATGTTGCCGTTGCCGAGGTTCGTGTGGCGGTCGGCTCCCGAGTCGAATGCGTCCCGGCTGTCGTTGGCGTGCACCAGGTCGATGCGACCGGTGATGGCGAGCACCTGTTCGACGACCTCCGCCAGCTCGATCCCGCCGGCGTGCGCATGGCAGGTGTCGAGGCAGAAGCCGACCCGCCCGGCGCCCACCGGATCCCCCTGTGCGCCGGCCACCGACTCCCACAGTCGGGCGATCCGCTCGAGCCGGCGAGCCATCGCGTTGTCACCGCCAGCGGTGTTCTCGATCAGTAGCGGGACTTTCAGGTCGGTGCGCTCCACGCACTTGCGCCAGTTGTCGAAGCCCACCTCGGGGTCGTCGTCCTTCGACACATGCCCGCCGTGCACGACCACTCCCAGCGCACCAACCCGCGCGGCCAGATCGACGGTCTGCTGCAGCAGCTTACGGCTCGGAATGCGGATCCGGTTGTTCAGCGTAGCGACGTTGAGCACGTACGGCGCGTGCACGTACACCCCAACGCCGGCCTCGGCCGCGGCCGCCCGCAACGCCTCGGCGCCCCCTCCGTACGCCACCGTGGGGGCCTTCCAACCCTGCGGATCACCGAGGAAGTGCTGCACCAGGTCGGCCGATCGAGCCTTCGCCTCGGCGAGCGGGTCAACCTGGTCGACGTGGGCGCCGATGCGCCGTGGCTGGCGGGACGAAACGGACATGCCGCCAGCCTAGGAGGGCGATACCGTGCCCGGCAGAGTCGGTGTGCGGCGGGTGCACCGGCGTCGAGGGAGGAGCCCATGACGCAGACCGCGACCGCGACCGGAACGGGCACCTCTGACCGCGCACCCGCGGCTAGCGCGCGCAACCTGACCAAGGTGTACGGCGGCGGCCAGACCGAGGTGCGTGCCCTGGATGGGATATCGGTCGACTTCGCCGCGCGGGAGTTCACCGCGGTGATGGGACCGTCGGGCTCCGGGAAGTCGACGCTCATGCACTGCCTGGCCGCCCTGGACAGCGTCACGTCCGGCGACATCTCGATCGGCGAGACGCCCCTGACCGGCCTGTCCGACAAGGCGTTGACCGCGCTGCGGCGCGACCGGATCGGCTTCGTCTTCCAGTCGTTCAACCTCGTTCCGACCCTTACCGCGCACGAGAACATCGTGCTGCCGCTGGCGATCGCGGGCCGCCAACCCGACCAGGACTGGTACGACACCGTGGTCAAGGCGGTGGGCCTGGCCGACCGGCTCGGGCACAAGCCGACCGAGCTGTCCGGGGGCCAGCAGCAGCGGGTCGCCTGTGCCCGGGCGCTGATGAGCCGCCCGGCCATCGTCTTCGCCGACGAGCCCACGGGCAACCTCGACTCGGCCGCGACCGCGGAGGTGCTGGGGTTCCTGCGCCGTACCGTCGACGAGTTCGACCAGACGGTCGTCATG
>JALYQN010000479.1 GCA_030855835.1 Actinomycetota bacterium
GTAGTGGTCCGCGCCGATGGCCCGTCGTTCTCGGCCGGGCTGGACCGGGCGGCGTTCACCCCCGGCGGGCTTGCGGGCGAGGCGTCGCTGGTCGAGCTGGCGGCGCTGCCGGACGATGAGCTGGACCGCACCATCGCCGGCTTCCAGGCCGGCTTCGCCTGGCTGCGCAGCCCCGAGCTGGTAAGCGTCGCGGCTGTGCAGGGTGTCGCCGTCGGCGCCGGCTTCCAGCTCGCGCTGGCCTGCGACCTGCGGATCGTCGCCGACGACGCGCGGTTCGCGATGCGCGAGGTGTCTCTCGGGGTGGTGCCCGACCTCGGTGGAACCAAGCAGCTGGCCGGCCTCGTCGGCTACTCGCGGGCGCTCGAGCTGTGCGCCACCGGCCGGTGGGTCGAGGCCGGCGAGGCCCGCGACCTCGGCCTGGCCACCGCGGTCGTGCCCACGCCCCGTCTCGGCGAGGCCACCGCAGACCTGGTCGCCGCTCTCACCGAACCGCTGCACGGGGCCGTCGCCGCGACCAAGCAGCTGCTCCTCGGCGCCGCTGAGCGTACGTACGACCAGCAGCTGCACGCCGAGCGCACCGCCCAGGCGGTGCGGCTGCGCGACTTCGCCGCCGCCTTCGAGCAGCCGTGACCAGCGGGGTTGCGTCCCTGTGTCTGCTCATGATCATCACGCGCACCGGAACAACGGTCCGCGCCAGGGCGTTAAGCGGCAGCGATGATGCCTGGAGCGACACGCGCGCGGACCCTGCGGTCCTTCTCCGCCGACCCGGCCGGGCCGCGGTCGGTGGCGAAGGGCACCGTGCCGCGCATCGCGGCTTTCGCGAAGCCCTACCGCAGGCAGATCTGGGGCTTCCTCGCCCTGGTGATCGTCGACTCTGCGATGGTCGTGGCCACCCCGCTGCTGTTCCAGCGGATCATCGACGACGGCGTGCTCGCCGGCAACCGGCCCCTGGTGGTAGGGCTGGCGCTGATCATCGCGCTGATCGCTTTCGCAGAGGCCGCGCTCACGCTCGCGCAGCGGTGGTTCTCCTCGCGCATCGGGGAGGGGCTCATCTACGACCTGCGGCGCCGGGTCTACGCGCACGTGCAGGAGATGCCGCTCGCGTTCTTCACTCGCACCCAGACCGGTGCGCTGGTCTCTCGGCTCAACAACGACGTGATCGGCGCCCAGCGGGCGTTCACCTCGACGCTGTCCGGCGTGGTGTCCAACGTGATCAGCCTCGTGATGGTCGTCGTCGTGATGGTGCTGCTCTCGCCGGTCATCACCTTGGTGGCGCTGGCCCTGCTGCCGCTGTTCCTGCTGCCCGCCAAGTGGGCCGGGCGCCAGTTGGCCGCTCTCACCCGTGAGCAGATGCAGCTCAACGCCGACCTCGGTGCGTCGATGACCGAGCGGTTCGGTGTGGGCGGCGCCCTGCTGGTCAAGCTGTTCGGCCGCGCCGACGAGGAGCAGGCAGCTTTCGATGCGCGCGCCTCCGGCGTGCGCGATCTCGGCGTGCGAATCGCGATGAGCAGCCGGATCTTCTTCTCCGCGCTCACCTTGGTGGCCGCCTTGGCGACTGCCCTCGTCTACGGCGTCGGCGGGCTGTTCGCGACCGCGGGGACGCTGTCGGTCGGCACACTGCTCGCGCTGGCTGCTCTGATGGGCCGGCTCTACGGCCCGCTGACTGCTCTGTCCAACGTGCGGGTCGACATCATGACCGCACTGGTGAGCTTCGAACGCGTCTTTGAGGTGCTCGACCTCGAACCGGCCATCCGTGATCGCGCGGACGCGGTCCGGCTGCCCCCGGGTCCGGCCGGGATCGAGCTGGAGCGGGTCACCTTCCGCTACCCCCGGGCAGACGAGGTGAGCCTCGCAAGCCTCGAGTCGGTGGCACGAGCCGAGCAGCGCAGCTCCGGCACCGTGCTGCACGACGTGAGCCTGCAGGTCCGGCCGGGCCAGCTGGTCGCCCTGGTCGGGCCGTCCGGCGCCGGGAAGACGACCATCACCCAGCTGGTCAACCGGCTGTACGACGTGCAGTCCGGCGTCGTACGGGTCGGCGGCCGAGACGTCCGTGACGTCGCGCAGGAGTCCCTGCGTGACGTCGTCGGGCACGTCACCCAGGACGCCCACCTGTTCCACGACACCATCGCCACCAACCTGCGCTACGCCCGCCCGGAAGCGACCGACGAGCAGATCTGGGCTGCGCTTCGGCACGCCCAGATCGGGACGCTGGTCGAGTCGCTGCCTGACGGGCTGGACACCGTGGTGGGGGACCGGGGCTACCGGCTGTCCGGCGGCGAGCGGCAGCGGATCGCCATCGCCCGGCTGCTGCTCAAGGCGCCGGCAGTGGTGGTGCTGGACGAGGCCACCGCTCACCTCGACTCCGAGTCCGAGGCGGCGGTTCAACGCGCCCTCGACGCCGCCCTGGCCGGGCGTACGTCGCTCGTGATCGCGCACCGGCTGTCGACGGTGCGCCATGCCGACATGATCGTGGTGCTGGACCAAGGGCGGGTGGTCGAGCAGGGCACCCA
>JALYQN010000484.1 GCA_030855835.1 Actinomycetota bacterium
GCCAGGAGACCCAGGCCAACGTGCTGCTGGGCAACTTCGGCTACATGAGCCCGGAGCAGGCCCGCATCCAGAGTGGGGCCGAGCCCACCAGCCCCGGCAACGGCACGCGGGCGGGCACCCCCCGGGCGCCGAGCAAGGGCGTCTCCCGATCACCGATCTTCACGTGCACGACGACGCCCGGCGGCCGGCTGCCGTCCCGAATCGGTCGGCAGACCATTCGGGCTATGGCGCCGGTCGGCAACTCGACGGTCAGCGGCCCGCGACGTCCGCCGGCCAGCGCCTCGGCCCCCTGCGCGAGCAGCGCCGCCTGGTCGCTCGGATCGAGCTCGGTGCGGGCGTGGTTGTTCATCATCACCACGTCGCCATTCATCGCGAACACCGCGCCCGGCATCCGGCGGCAGGTGCGCAGGTACTCGTTGAACAGGCCCACCTGGTGGGCGCCGGCGTCGGCCAGCAGCGCCTGTCGGATCTGCTCGGCGGTGGTCTTTGCCAACGTGAGCAGGAGTGTGCCGGCGTCCTTGCGCCAGCAGGTGAGGTCGACGGCACCGACGGTTCGCCCGGACACCGGGTCGTGGATCGGCACCCCGGCGCAGGCCAGACCCTCCAGGTTCTCGGCGTAGTGCTCGTGGCCGAACACGTGGGTGGCCCCGCCGACCTCCAGCGCGGTCCCGATCCCGTTGGTGCCCACGTACTTCTCGGCGTAGCTGAAGCCAGGGGCGAGCAGGACGCTGTCGAGGTGCCGCTCCAGCTCGCCGTCGGCGGTGAGGCGACTGAGCACCAGGCCGTTGCTGTCGGTGAGGATGACGCTGACCGCCTGCCCGTCCAGCTGCTCGACGAGGCTGCGCAGCACGGGCGCCGCGGTGCGGGTAAGCGGCGTGTCGATGTCCGGGTCTCGGATGTACGGCAGCTCGATCTGGTCTGCGGCCACCCGCAGGTCGCGGGACCGCTCCCAAGACGCCAGGATGGCGCTGCGGACGTAGCCCGGCTCCACCGGCTCCGCCGTCAGGAACAACTCCCGGCTCGCGGCGACGCCCGGAGCATCCGGGAGCGTGGCACCCTCGCGCGCACTCGGCACGCGCTCACGATAGGCGCTTGTCAGCAAGCCGGCGAGCCGGCCGCCGACTGTCTCATTATGAGACCGCAGCGGGCAGGGGACCGGGATAAACACCCCGGTGTCCCGCCCTGGCAGGACCGGGATGCGGTCGCCTGATGCGGTCGCCTCGTTCTGCTCGCGCATTTGACTCGACGTTCCGGGAGGTGCCCGATGAGCGCGATCGCCGACTCAGCAGCAGAGACCTACAACCCCTGGACCATCGTCAACCTGGTGTTCACCCACCTCGCCGAACAGGGGCTGCACCCCGTTCTCGGCGAGCGAGGGGACCCGGGTGAACCCGCACGGGCGCTGCTGCTGACGCTGGGAATCGAGCCGGCCGCAGAAGGAAACCGGGAGGTCAAGCGGGACGTCCGGCGGCAGTTGGACGAGATCCGAGCCGTCATGCTCGATGACCGCTGACAACAGGAAGGAGACAGTGAAAGTAGATCGTCTCATTGTGAGACCTCGGCGCGGACAACCACCGCGTCTCATGGACAGTTGACGGAATCACACCGGATGTGAAGGAGCGCGGATGAGTCGCCAGAGCGTGGCCAAGGCTCACGAAAAGATTCAGGAACTGGCTTGGGAGCCCCTCTACCACGAGCCGGTTGCGCAGTACGGGACCGACTACACCTTCCAGAAGGCGAAGAAGAAGGACCCGCTCAAGCAGGTCCTTCGCTCGTACTTCCCGATGGAGGAAGAGAAGGACCACCGCGTCTACGGCGCAGCCGACGGCGCGATCCGCGGAAACATGTTCCGCCAGGTGCAGGAGCGCTGGCTGGAGTGGCAGAAGCTCTTCTTGAGCATCATCCCGCTGCCGGAGATCTCGGCGGCCAGGGCAATGCCGCTGCTGTTCCGCACGGTCCCCAACCCGGAGCTGCACAACGGGCAGGCCATCCAGATGATCGACGAGGTCAGGCACTCGACGATCCAGCAGAACCTGAAGCGCCTGTACATGAACAACTACATCGACCCGGCCGGCTTCAACTCGAGCCTGCGGAACTTCCAGAACGACTACTGCGGGACGATCGGGCGGCAGTTCGCCGAGGGCTTCATCACCGGTGACGCCATCACCGCGGCGAGCATCTACCTGACGATCGTCGCCGAGACGGCGTTCACCAACACGCTGTTCGTGGCGATGCCGGCAGAGGCGGCCGCTAACGGCGACTACCTCCTGCCCACCGTGTTCCACTCGGTGCAGTCCGACGAGTCTCGGCACATCAGCAACGGGTACGCGACGCTGCTGATGGCCCTGTCCGACGAGGGCAACCACCAGCTGCTCGAGCGCGACCTGCGCTACGCCTGGTGGAACAACCACCGGGTCGTGGACGCCGCTATCGGCACGTTCATCGAGTACGGCACCAAGGACCGCCGCAAGGACCGGGAGAGCTACGCGGAGATGTGGCGTCGGTGGATCTACGACGACTACTACCGCAGCTACCTCGTCCCGCTCGAGAAGTACGGTCTGGTCATCCCGCACGACCTGATCGAGGAGTCCTGGAACCAGATCTGGAACAAGGGCTACGTGCACGAGGTGGCGCAGTTCTTCTGCACCGGGTGGCTCGCCAACTACTGGCGGATGGACCCGATGACGGACAAGGACTTCGAGTGGTTCGAGTACAAGTACCCGGGCTGGTACGACAAGTACGGCGCATGGTGGGAGAACTACGCCCGCCTGTCGATGCCGAACGGGCACCACCCGATCGTGGCCGAGGCCGTGGACTACGCGTACCCGCACCGGTGCTGGACCTGCATGGTCCCGTGCCTGGTCCGTGAGGACATGGTGATGGCGGAGGTCGACGGACAGACTCGTACGTACTGCCACGAGGCCTGCCGCTGGACCGACGTCGAGGCCTTCCGGCCGACCTACCAGGGTCGCGAGACCCCGAACATGGGTCAGCTGATCGGCAAGCGGGAGTGGGAGACCCTGTACCACGGCTGGAACTGGGCCGATGTGATCTCTGACATGGGCTACGTCCGCGACGACGGGCACACGCTGGTGGCACAGCCGCATCTGAACCTCGACCCGAAGAAGATGTGGAACCTGGACCACCTGCGCCGGATGCCGCCGCTGCAGAGCCCCAACGTCCTGCTCAACGAGATGTCTGAGGAGGAGAAGAAGGCCTTCCACGCGGATTACATCAAGGGCGGCCCCGCCGGCCGCCCCGCACCCGCGGAGGCCTGAGCACCGAGGAAGTAGAACCTGAGGGGGGCCGGACGAGCACATCGTCCGGCCCCCTTTCCGCCCGCCCATGACAGGGCGCCTACGGCTAGTAGGCGCCGGAACCCGGAGAGCAGCCAATGGGCGAAAAGCACACTGTGCGGTTCGAGCCGATGGGTATCGAGATCGAGGTCGACGAGGACCAGAACATCCTGCGCGGAGCAGCCGAGCAGGGGATAACCCTCATGCACGGGTGCAAAGAGGGTCAGTGTGCATCCTGCAAGTCCTTCGTCCTGGACGGCGAGGACCCGGAGCTGGAGCGGTACTCCACTTTCGCCCTCAACGACACCGAGCAGGAGGAGGGCTACACGCTGCTCTGCCGGGCGCACGTTTACGAGGACACGACGATCGAGCTCCTCAACTACGACGAGGAGATGATGCGTTCAGGTCATCCCATCCAGGAGGCAAAGGGCGAGGTGGTGGCCAACGACAAGGTCACGCATGACCTGCGCCACCTCGTGCTGAAGCTGGTGGAACCGGAGGAGGTCAAGTACTGGCCCGGGCAGTACGTGGACATCACCATCCCGGACACCGACACCATCCGGTCGTTCTCCATGGCCAACACGAACAGCAAAGACAGCGGGCAGCTCGAGTTCGTCATCAAGGTCTACGAGGACGGGGCGTTCTCCAAGTTCCTGGACACCAAGGTCCAGGTCGGCGACCACCTCGACCTGGTCGGACCGTTCGGTGTCTTCACCCTGCGTGAGCGTGACTGCGACCTCCTGTTCGTGGGAGGTGGCGCCGGGATGGCCCCGATCCTGTGCCTGCTGCGGCGGCTGGCCGAGAGCGAGAGCACCCGCAAGGCGACTTTCTACTACGGCGCCCGGACCAAAGCGGACCTGTGCTTCGAGGACGAGCTGCGCGCCCTCGAGCAGAAGTTGCCGAATTTCACGTACGTGCCAGCGTTGTCCGAACCTTCCGACGACGACTGGGACGGCGAGACCGGCGTGATCACCGACGTGGTGAAGAAGCACGAGACCGACCTGGCGGACACCGACTCCTACCTGTGCGGGCCGCCCCCGATGGTGGAAGCGGCCATGGAAATGCTCCCCGCACTGGGGGCCGACGAGAAGCACATCTTCTACGACAAGTTCACCACCACCGGCACAGCAACCTGACCACGAGCGAGAGCGAGGCGGACCGCAGATGAGCACAGAACAGGCCACGGACAAGGACACTGATGTGCAGGCCACCGACGACGAGCAGGCCAAGGAGGAGAAGGCGCACGCCGCCAAGGGCACCGACGAGCAGGGCTCGCAGCAGAATGAGCAGCCGACTCCCGAGCAGCTCGTCGAGGAGCGCAGCGTCCCCAAGCCCGTCTTCACCGACGCCGAGGCCGGCGCCAAGGTCTTCCCCGACTCGACGGCGCGGCGCTACAACTACTTCACGCCGAAGAAGCGCAAGCAGTCGCACTACGAGGACGTCACCGTCGAGGTGCAGCCCGACCCGCGGCACTATCTGTCCCAGGGCTGGCTGTACGGGTTCTCCGACGGCCGAGGCGGCTACCCGCTGGAGTGGACCGCGCTGAAGGCATGGGGTTCCGACCGGCCCGAGCCGGAGCGCTACCCCGGGTCTGGTGGCAAGGGGTACGACTGGCCGGCGCACGGCTGGCACGAGTTCCGCGACCCCAACGAGGAGTGGGAGCTGACCATCTACCGCTACAACGCCAACGTTGTGCGGCAGATCAACCAGAACATCGAAACCGCTCGCCACTCCAAGGCGTTCGAGCAGTGGAACCCCAACTGGATCCGCTTCGTCGAGCGCCATGTCGGCGCCTGGATGCACGTCGAGCACGGGCTCGGCCTGTACCTGTTCGCGAACGCCCAACGGCGGGCACCCACGAACATGCACAACAACGCGATCTCGGTGAACAGCATGCACAAGATCCGCTTCGCCCAGGACCTGGCGCTGTACAACCTGACGCTGAGCGAGGAGATCGGCGACTTCGACGGCGCCGCACACGTCGCCACCTGGAACGAGGACGAGGCGTGGCAGGGCGTGCGCGGGGTGGCCGAGGAGCTGACCGCTACCGACGACTGGTGTGAGGCGATCTTTGCCGCCAACATCATCTTCGAGCCGCTGGTCGGCGAGCTGTTCCGCAGCAACCTGGTGCAGCAGGCGTCACCGGGCAACGGTGACTTCGTCACCCCCACGGTGATGGGCGCCGGCGAGCTCGACTACGCCGCGCGCGACCTGCGCTACACCAAGGCAATGTTTGAGCTGCTGGTCGACGACAAGGAGTTCGCCGACCACAACACCAAGCTCATCGATGGTTGGCTGTCCGCCTGGGTCCCGAAGTGCATCACCGCGGCCCGCACGCTCCAGCCGCTGTGGTCGCAGCCCGACTCGAAGCCGCCGCGCTTCGAGGACGGACTGGACCGCGCCAAGAGCCGCCTCAGCGGCATTCTGTCCGACCTCCACCTGCAGGAGCCGAAGGAGATCACCCAGTGAGTACCCCGTACCAGTCCACCGAGACGCGCTACGCGACGACCGAGAGCAGCTACAAGTCCGACAACACCGCCTCGAACATGTGCGGGTTCACGCTGATGAACAACCAGGTCGGTGCCGTGCTGGCGGAGGTCATGCGGGGCAAGGAGGGCGTGAATGTGACCGAGCTGCCGTCCATGATCCGCGTCGACGCGAGCAGCACGGTCGTGGTCGACTATGCCGAGGTGTCCGAGGCGCTCGGCGAGGATGAGGACTACTTCGACGCGGCCGAGTTCGAGGAGAACATGTCCACCCACTACGGGCGGATGATCCACGAGGACGACCGCACCATCATGTTCGCCAACCCCGAGGACGCGGCCGAGTACCTCGACTTCGACCTCAAGGAAATGCAGAAGTCGTAGGGCGACCAACCGCGCAGACCCGCCCGAGCAGACCCATCGAGGAGGATTTCGTGTACGAGAAGGATGGCGAGAAGTACTTCGTGGTCGACAGCCACATGCACCACTGGGACGCCAGCCCGGAAAACTGGGTGAAGGGCCACGAGCAGTACGCCAAGGGCTGGATCGAGTGCTTCCACGCCTACCAGGGCCTCGGTCCACCCGAGACCCACTGGACGATCGAGCACTTCCAGAAGGCCTCCGAGGAAGACTTGATGAAGAACGTCTTCGAGGACGGCCATGTGGACGTCGCGATCTTCCAGTCGACGTACCTGAAGGAGTGGTACGCCGACGGCTTCAACACCGCCGAGCAGAACGCCGCCCTGGCGGACAAGCACCCGGGCAAGTTCATCGTCAACGGCCGGTGGGACCCACGGGAGGGTGACGGGGGTCTGAAGCAGCTCGAAGAAGACGCGGCCCGCTGGAACCTCAAGGGGGTCAAGCTCTACACGGCGGAGTGGAAGGACGACTCCCGCGGCTGGACGCTCAAGGACCCCGAGGCCTACCGGTTCCTGCAGAAGAGCCAGGAGCTCGGGATCAAGAACATCCATGTGCACAAGGGCCCGACGATCTGGCCGCTGGACAAGGATGCGTTCGACGTCTCCGATGTCGACCACGCGGCGACCGACTTCCCCGAGCTGAACTTCATCGTCGAGCATGTGGGCCTACCGCGGATCGAGGACTTCTGCTTCATGGCGACGCAGGAGCCGAACGTGTACGCCGGCCTGTCGGTCGTGGTCGGTGGCCTGATGCACGCCCGGCCGAGGTTCTTCGCCAAGGTGATGGGCGAGCTGTTGTTCTGGGTCGGCGAGGACAAGATGACCTTCGGCAGCGACTACAGCATCTGGGAGCCGAAGTGGCAGGTCGAGGGTCTCGTCGACTGGAACTACCCCAGTGACGAGTACTCCGACTACCCCGAGGTGACGACCGCAACCAAGAAGAAGATCCTCGGTCTCAACGCCGCCAAGCTGTACGACATCGAGGTGCCGGCCGACTGTCAGCTCCAAGATGGCCTCGGCGACGCGGCCAGGCAGGACAACGCAGAGCTGGTCGAGGACAGGGCCGGGGCGTCGGTGTGACCGACGCGGCCCAACTGTTGGCCGCACTGGGGACGGTGCGCGACCCCGAGCTCGACGAACCGGTCACCGACCTCGGGTTCGTGTCGTCGTGCACCGTCTCCGCCGACGGGGTCGCCGACGTTCGGCTCCGGTTGCCGACGTACTTCTGTGCGCCCAACTTCGCGTTCCTCATGGTGGCCGACGCCTACGACGCGGTCAGTGGGGTCGACGGGGTGCGGCGTACGGAAGTGGTCCTGGAAGACCACTTCGCCTCGGAGACCATCAACGACGGGGTGGCGGCACGGTCCGGCTTCGTCCAGTCCTTCGACGGTGAGGCCGTCGCCGAGCTGGACGAGCTGCGCGCCGACTTCCTGCGCAAGGCAGTGTTGGCCGGGACCGACCGGGTGTGCCGCCCGCTGCTGGCGGCCGGCCGGACCACCGACGACCTGGCCGAGCTCACGCTCGCCGACGTGCCACCCTCGGCAGACCTCGATCGGCTGCGATCGCGGCGGCGCGAGCTGGGCCTGCCTGCCGAGGACGAGTCGCCACTGCTGGTCGAGGCCACGTCGGGGGTAGCGGTCGGCGTGCAGGCGCTCCCGTTGCACCTGCGCAAGGCTCGCCTGACCAGGGTCAGCCTGGACGCCAACTCGGGGGTGTGCCGGGGGATGCTCCACGCGCGGTACGGAGGAACCACGGGGCACGGGCAGAACCAGACCGAGGAGGAGTCCGCATGAGGGCTGTCAGGGTGCACGAGTACCACCAGGATCCCACCATCGACGAGGTCCCGGAGCCGCACGCGGAGGGCCCGCTCGACGTCGTGGTCAGGATCGGCGGCGCCGGGGTGTGCCGCACCGACCTGCACATCCTGGAGGGCCAGTGGGCCGACGCTATGGCCCCCGAGCTGCCGTACACGATCGGGCACGAGAACGCCGGTTGGGTGCATGAGATCGGATCCGCCGTGACGAACGTCGCGGTGGGCGACACGGTGATCCTGCACCCGCAGCCGAGCTGCGGGCTGTGCCGCGCGTGCCGTGCCGGCAACGACATGCACTGCGGCAACGCGTTCTTCCCCGGATTGTCCAACAACGCCGGTGGGATGGCGGACTACCTGCTGACCACGGCCCGGGCCTGCATAAAGCTGGACCCCTCGACCGAGCCGAAGGACGTGGCGGCGCTGGCTGACGCCGGCATCACCGCCTACCACGCGGTCCGCAAGGCCGTCCCGCTGCTCTACCCGGGCACGACCGCAGTCGTCGTGGGCGCCGGCGGTCTCGGCCACATCGGGATCCAGTGCCTCGAGGCGCTGACCGCGACGAGGATCGTCGTGGTGGACCGGAACCCCGACGCGCTCAAGCTCGCCGAGCAGCTGGGGGCGGATCAGACCGTGGTGGCCGACGGGGGCCACGTGGAGGGCGTCCTGGAGCTCACCGACGGGGAGGGTGCTGACGTCGTCCTCGACTTCGTCGCCGAGCAGGGCGCCGAGAACGAGAGCTTCGCGATGACGCGGGCAGGTGGTTCGGACTTCATCATCGGCTATGGCGGCACCCTGAACATCCCGACCCTGGATGTGATCTCGACCGAGCGCAACATCATCGGCAACATCGTCGGCACCTACAACGACCTGGCCGAGCTGATGGTGCTGGCCCAGGCCGGGAAGGTCACGCTGCACACGAAGACCTACCCGCTGGACGCCGCGGTCGAGGCGTTGCACGACCTCGATGCCGGCGAGGTACGGGGCCGCGCCATCCTCGTCCCCTAGCTCCCCGCGACAACCAACCCCCACCCCACAACCAGGAGGATTCATTCATGGCCAAGGACCTGCGATTCGGTGCGGACGCCCGCAGCCTGCTGCTGTCAGGAGTCGACCAGCTCGCCGAGGCCGTGAAGTCGACCTTGGGCCCCAAGGGCCGAAACGTCATCCTGGAGAAGATCACCGGCACTCCGGTGGTGACCAACGACGGCGTCACGATCGCCCGCGAGATCCACCTCGGCGACCAGTTCGAGAACATGGGCGCGCAGCTGGTCAAGGAAGCCGCGATCAAGACCAACGACATCGTCGGCGACGGAACCACGACGGCCACCGTCATCGCCCAGGCCATCATCCGCGAGGGCATGAAGTCGATCGCCGACGGCGGCAACCCGGTGCTGGTCAAGCGGGGCGTCGACCTGGCCGTCGGCAAGCTGGTCGAGCACCTGCGCAGCGTCGCCCATCCGGTGCAGACCGCGGCGGACTATGCGCGGGTCGCGGCGATCTCCGCCAACGACGACGACACCGTCGGTGCGGTGCTGGCCGAGGCGTTGTTCACCGTCGGGGACGCCGGCATCGTGACCGTGGAGGAGTCGGTCGCGCACGGGATGAGCGTCGACTTCGTGGAGGGTTTCGAGTATGACAACGGGTACGTCTCCCCGTACCTCGTGACCCACCCCGCCAGCCTCGAGGCGATCCTCGACGACCCGTACATCGTTTTGTGCAGCGAGAAGATCACCAAGGTCCAAGAGCTGATGCCACTGCTCGACAAGGTGATGCGCCGGCCGCGGCCGCTGGTCATCATCGCCGAGAACATCGAGGGCTCGGCGCTGAGCATGCTGGTGCACAACCATGTCAACGGCGCGTTCCAGTGCGTCGCGACGAGGGCGCCAGGGTTCGGCGACCGGCGATTGCGCAAGCTCGAGGACATCGCGACCATTACCGGGGGCACGGTGATCAGCAAGCACTCCGGCTCCAGCCTGGACACCATCACCCCCGAGCAGCTCGGTCGGGCCCGACAGGTGCGGGTTACCGCGGACACGACGTCCATCATCGACGGGGCCGGCTCCACCGAGGACATCGAGTTCCGGGTCACCCAGCTGCGGGCCGAGCTCGAGCGGGCGACGTTCGGGATCGACGAGGACGTGCTCAGCGAACGGATCGGCGCGCTGTCCGGCAAGGTCGCGGTGATCCGGGTGGGCGCCCCGACCAACGCCGAGCTGGCCGAGCTGCAGCACCGGGTCGAGGACGCGCTCTCGGCCACCAGGGCGGCGATGGCCGAGGGCATCGTGGCGGGCGGCGGGGTGGCGCTGATGCACG
>JALYQN010000497.1 GCA_030855835.1 Actinomycetota bacterium
ACCAGGCGCCGCGGGCGGGGGCTCCGCCACCGCGGCGCCGTTGCCGGTGTCGGCTGGATGGTGCCCGGCGCCGGGCGCGGTAGGGATCAGGGCCCCTAGGCCGCGGCCGAGCCCGCGCTTGGTGATCATGGCGCGCCTCCGGCTGTCACGCCGCGCGCAGCCATCTCGCGCGCGACTTCGAGGTAGGACAACGCCCCGCTCGAGCTGGCGTCGTAGGTCATCACGGTCTGGCCGTAGCTGGGGGCCTCCGAGATCCGCACCGAGCGGGGGATGGCCGTCCGCAGGACTTGGTCGGGGAAGTGCGCCCGCACCTCGTCTGCAACGCCCGATGACAACCGGGTGCGGGCGTCGTGCATGGTGAGCACGATGGTCGAGACCCGGAGATCCGGGTTGAGGTGGGTGCGCACCATGTCCACCGTGCGCAGCAGCTGGCCGACGCCCTCGAGGGCGTAGTACTCGCACTGGATCGGGATCAGGATCTCCTTGCCGGCCACCAGAGCGTTCACGGTGAGCAGACCGAGCGACGGCGGGCAGTCCACGAAGACATAGTCGACGCGCTGATCGCTGTCCTCCTGCTCGGCCAGGTACGCAGTGAGCGCCCGATTCAGCCGTGACTCACGGGCCACGAGAGACACCAGGTCTACCTCGGCGCCAGCCAGGTCGATGGAGGCCGGCACCACCGAGAGCCCCTCGATCTCGGGGCTCGCGCGCACCACATCGCTGATCGCGGCCCCGCCGACGATCACCTCATAGACCCCCGGCGTGCCCTCGGCGTGCTCGATGGACAGCGCGGTGGACGCGTTGCCCTGGGGATCGAGGTCCACGACGAGCACCCTCCGGCCGCCCTGAGCCAGTGCGGCGGCGACATTCACCGCCGTGGTCGTCTTCCCGACCCCGCCCTTCTGATTTGTCACTGCCACCACCCGGGTGCGATCAGGTGCGGGCAGGGCCAGTCCCGCCGGCGGTGCGGGGGGATCTACCGCGGGCATCCGACCCGTTGGGGCGATGCCCGCAGGCCACCCGATCGGGCTGGTTCCACGCGAAACATCGTCGCGACGCCGTTCGGGCCACCCCAGGTCGGGCACGACCGTGGCTGGCTGTCCGCCATCACTGACCACTGCGGCCCTCCTCGAACAGACCCGGCACCGACGAAACCTGCACCCGAACCAGCGTGGTCGGGGCTTGCAGGACCGTTTCACCGTACGTGTCGATGCGGACATTCGAGGCGCCGCCACGCTGCAGCGCCATGCCTGCTTCGGCAACCTCGCGAGCCGCTCCCTGCCCCTTCAACGCCCACAACTCCCCACCGGGACGCACCAGCGGCAGGCATGCGGCAGCCAGCCGGGCCAGGGGCGCAACGGCTCGCGCCGCCACCACGTCGGCCTCGTGCCTCCCGACCAGCTCCTCGGCACGAGCCCGGACCACCTCCACCTCAGCCAGGCCGAGAGCGGCGGCCGCGCTACGCAGGAAGCCCACCCGGCGCAGCAGCGGTTCCACCAGCACCAGGTGCAGGTCAGGTCGGAGCAGCGCCCACACCAGGCCGGGCAGCCCGGCGCCGGACCCGATGTCCAGTATGTCGGCGCCCCTCGGCAGGTCGTCGACGACTGCCCCGCAGTTCAGCAGGTGGCGCTCCCACAGCCGGGGAACCTCGCGGGGACCGAGCAAGCCATCGGCTGCTGCCGAACCGGCCAGGAGCGCGGCGTACGGGGACAGCCGGGCCGCCCGATCGCCGAGCAACTCCCGCGCCGACGTAGGCATGGCTGGCGGCGTCGTTCCACGTGAAACGCGGGCCGAGCCGGCGGGAGTCACGCTGGACTCACGCAGGGGAGGTCACTCGGCGGGGGTCCCTCTGGGCTCGCCCGAAGGCTCCGCCGGGGCGGGAGGCAGCACCACCACGCGGCGCTGCGGCTCCTCCCCCTCTGACTCACTGGTCAGACCGGCCGAGGCGACCGCGTCGTGGACGACCTTGCGCTCGAACGGGTTCATCGCCGCCAGCGGTTGCGGCTCGCCGGTGCTCCGCACGGACGCGGCCGCCTCGGTGGCTAGCTGTTCGATCTCGACCCGGCGCCGGGCTCGATGCCCGGCCACGTCCAGCATCAGGCGGCTGCGCTCGCCGGTCTCCTGCAGCACCGCGAGCCGCGCGAGCTCCTGCAGTGCGTCGAGCACGGCGCCACGCTCACCGACCAGCGCGGACAATCCGGCACTACCGACAACGGAGACGGTAGCGCGGTCACCCTCGACATCGAGGTCGATGTCACCGTCGAGGTCCACGATATCGAGCAGCTCCTCGAGGAAGTCCGCTGCCACATCCCCCTCGACCTCCAACCGCTGCAGCTGGGTCGCCTCGGGTCCATCCGCAGGTTGTGGCGCGGCCTGCTCCGGTACTGCGGTCAACTCGGTCAGGCTGTCGTCGGACATCGCTCAGCCCTCCTGCGCGTTCGGCGGGCGCGGTCGTCGTCGCCTCTGGTTGCGGCTGCTCTTCTTGGGTTGTTGACGCTTGGGGGGCGGGGCTGCTGACGTCTCGGGTGCGGCCGGCGCGGCTGGGGGAGCGATCTTGCCCTTTCGGGTGTCGCGGGCCACCTTGGCGTCGTGCGCCGGCGTGCCGGGGGCCGGGTTGTTGCGGATGACGTAGAACTGCTGCCCCATCGTCCACAGGTTCGAGGTCGTCCAGTACAGCAGCACGCCAACCGGGAACCAGATGCCGCCGACACCGAAGGCCACCGGCAAGATGTAGAGCAGCATCTTCTGTTGCTGCGCGTACGGGCCGGTCAGAGCGCTCTCCGGCATGTTCTTGCGCATCAACTGGCGCTGGGTGATGAAGGTCGTCGCGGTCATCAGCAGCACCAGGACCGCGGTGAGGACAATGATGTTCCAGTCGCCGCCCGCCTCCAGGAACCGGTCGGAGATGCGAACACCGAGCAGCGAGGCGCCGTCGAGCTCGACCGCGTCCTCGGTGGTGAGGACGCCAAGGGGGCGGGGCGGGCTCTTCGTCGCCTGGTCGATCACCCGGAACAGCGCCAGGAAGATCGGCATCTGGGCGAGGAGCGGCAGGCAGGACGCGAACGGGTTGGTCCCGGCGTCCCGGTACAGCGCCATCGTCTCCTGCGCCAGCCGCTCCCGGTCGTGCCCGTACTTCTTCTGCAGGTCCTTGACCCGCGGCTGCAGCATCTGCATGTTCCGGCTGGACTTGATCTGCTTGACGAACAGCGGAATGAGTGCCGCCCGGACGACCAGCGTCAGGCCCACAATCGACAACGCCCAGGTCCACCCCGACGCGGCTGGGAGCGCGTTGGCAATCAGCGAGTGCCAGCCGGTGAGGACCACCGACACGACCCAGTACAACGGGTACATGACGGTGTTGAAGGCGTCAGCCATGCCCGGATCCCGGCTCGGCACCGACGATGGGGACCGGGTCGACGCCACCGGCCGCCCAGGGGTGGCAGCGGCCCAGCCGCCGGGCCGCCAGCCAGCTGCCGCGCACCGCGCCGTGGGTCTCGACCGCCTCCAGGGCGTAGGCGGAGCACGACGGGTAGTACCGGCAGACCTGCCCGTAGAGCGGGCTGATGACCGCGCGGTAGCCGCGCAGCACCCAGATCAGTAGCTGCCTCATCCGCGCGCACCGCCCGACCCGAGCAGCCGATCGAGACAGCCGGTCAGGTCGGCCGCGAGAGCAGTGTGGTCGGCGCCGCCAGCCGCCGGCAGCGCACGCACCACAACCATCGCGCCCGCGGGTAGATCGGGGAGCCGATCCGATACCAGGTGCCGCAAGCGGCGGCGGAGGCGGTTGCGGGCCACGGCAGGGCCACAGCTGCGGCCCACAACGAACCCGACTCGCACCGGCTGCCTGGCCGGCCCGCCCGGCGGCTCAGCCGATCTCGCCAGGTGCAGCACGAGGGTGCCGCTCGCAGCACGCCGGCCACGACGGCTCACCACGCCGAAGTCTCGTCGGCGGCGGAGTCGATGCGGCGTGGGCAGCACAGCGGGCTCGGCGCTCTCGGTAGCAGGGATGGGCTCAGGCAGCGAGACGGCCGCGACCCTTGCGACGACGGGCCGCCAGGATCGCCCGTCCCGCCCGGGTCCGCATCCGCAGCCGGAAGCCGTGCGTCTTGTGCCGGTGTCGGTTGTTCGGCTGAAAGGTGCGCTTGCTCACGAGTCGCTCCGAGACGAGGTGCGGACAGCGGTGGCCGTCGCTGTGCCGGTCAGCACGACCGGTCGACGGGTCCGCGCCGTCAGGGCGGACTGGCCAGAGACGCTCACGCCGGGGCTCCAGCGTGGCCGCCTCATCGGTACCGGTAGGACCTGCTCACGGTACGCGAGCGGCTCCGAGGCGGTCAAACACCCGCCCGCAGACGGCGAAACGGGTGTGGACAACTGGTTGCTGCGACTCCAGCCACGTCGTTACGGTGGGGCCTGGCACCTGCCCTTCCCTAGCCCCCGGGTTCACACAGGCTGTGGACAACTGTGTGGACGGGCGGTGTGAACCGCGTCACACCCACGCTTATCGGGGTACTCGTCGCGGGTTCGCTAGCCGTGTGGTGCCCGCGGTGCCGCCGCGCGGATGACTACGCGGTGCGAGTGCGAGGAGGAAATGTGGCCGACCAGGACGTTTCGGGCAGCGCCGATACCCAGACAGAGGTCCGGGCCGAGCCACACACCGAGCCCCGCACCGAGCCCCGCACCGAGCCCCGCACCGAGCCCCGTAGCGAGCCGTACGCCGGGCCGGCTGCGGAAGAGGGTGGCCGATTGCCGAGGGGTGACGGCCCACAGCTCATGCGAGCCTGGCAGCGGGCGATCTCGGACCTGGCCCCGAGCCAACGGGCCTGGCTGCGGGCTTCGCGGCCGCTCACGCTGCACGGCTCCACTCTGATCGTCGCCGTCGCTAACGATTTCACCCGCACCCAGCTGGAGCACCGGATGCGCCGGCAGGTGGAACAGGTGCTGGGCGCCGTCCTCGGTCACGACGTTCACCTCGGGGTCACCGTCGACGCCGACCTCACCGCCGTCGAAGATGCCGCCGAGGGGGGGGACCCGCTCAGTATCGATGAGTCTCTGCAGCGCTCTGGCGACTTGTCGACAGATCCATCGCGGGAACGATTCGGCGCCGCGAGCGCCACCGACCGGCTCATGGAGCGACAAGGTTCCGAAGCTCCGTTCAGCTCCCGGCAGGCGCGCTCGGCCGCGCTCGCGCCGGAGCGGGGTTCCCTCACGCCCGCTCCAGCCACCGCCGAGGCACGACTGAATCCCAAGTACGTGTTCGAGAGTTTCGTGATCGGCTCGTCCAACCGGTTCGCGCACGCGGCGGCGGTTGCTTGCGCCGAGGCGCCGGGCAAGGCGTACAACCCGCTGCTGGTCTACGGCGAGTCCGGCCTCGGCAAAACCCACCTGCTGCACGCGATCGGCCACTACGTGCGCAGCCTGTACAACGGCGCGCGGGTCCGCTACGTCTCCAGCGAGGAGTTCACCAACGACTTCATCAACGCGATCCGCGACGACCGGGCGGCCTCGTTCCAGCGTCGCTACCGCGATGTGGACGTCCTGCTCATCGACGACATCCAGTTCCTCGAGGGCAAAATTCAGACCCAGGAGGAGTTCTTCCACACGTTCAACACCCTGCACAACGCCAACAAGCAGATCGTCATCACCTCTGACCGCCCACCTAAGCGGCTCGAGGCGCTGGAGGACCGGCTGCGCAACCGCTTCGAGTGGGGCCTGCTGACCGACGTGCAGCCACCCGACCTCGAGACCCGCATAGCGATCCTGCGCAAGAAGGCAGCCCTGGAGAAGCTCACCGCGCCGTCGGACGTGCTGGAGTTCATCGCCAGCAAGATCCAGACCAACATCCGCGAGCTCGAAGGCGCCCTCATCCGGGCGACCGCCTTCGCCAGCCTCAACCGGCAGCCGGTAGACCTCACGCTGGCCGAGATCGTGTTGAAGGACCTCATCCCCGAAGGTGGGGAGCCCGAGATCACCGCGCCGCTGATCATCGCCCAGACCGCGGCGTACTTCAGCCTCACCATCGACGACCTGTGTGGCGCGAGCCGCAGCCGGCAGCTGGTCACCGCCCGACAGATCGCGATGTACCTGTGCCGGGAACTGACCGAGCTGTCCCTCCCGAAGATCGGCCAGCAGTTCGGCGGACGGGACCACACCACGGTCATGCACGCCGATCGCAAGGTGCGCCATCTGCTCAGCGAGCGGCGCACCATCTACAACCAGGTGGCCGAGCTCACCAACCGGATAAAGCTGCAGGCCCGGCAGGTCTGATCGGTCGACGGGGACGAGGGCGCATGTGGAAGACCGGTGTGAAACACAGTCGCGAGCACGCGCCGACCGGTGGACGGTCGGTGCACGGGGCGTGCCCGTCCCCACCCCGGCGGCCTGTCCCCCGGTTCGCCAGCGGCTGTCCACACCGACCGCACCACCGCCCCTGCCGCGCGACCTGGGTCGACCTTGGTTGTCCACAGCATCCACAGCTGCTACTAACCCGACGGTAGATCTAATGACCACCTGGTCCGCCACCACTTTGCTGACCGGCGCACTGGGGACGACGACCGGGACCCGAGCGAGCGCGTGGCAGGATGCAGGCCCGAACCGCAGCACCCCCCGCAGGAGGCTCACCTCGTGAAGTTCCGTGTCGACCGCGACGCCCTTGCGGAGTCTGTCGCGTGGGCCGCGCGAAGCCTTCCGTCTCGGCCGAGCGTGCCGGTGCTGGCCGGACTGATGCTGGAGGCGAGCTCGGACGGCGGGTCACAGGCACTACAGCTGTCCGGTTTCGACTACGAGACATCGGCGCGAGCCGGTCTGCCTGCTGAGGTCGCCGACAACGGCAAGGTACTGGTCTCCGGTCGGTTGCTGGCCGACATCTGCCGGAGCCTGCCCGCCCACCAGGTGGAAGTCACGCTGGAGGGGCAGCGGGCCACCTTGACCTGCGGGAGCTCTCGCTTCACGTTGCAGACGATGCCGGTCGAGGACTACCCGGCGCTGCCGGCGATTCCCGCCACCAGCGGTACCGTGCCGGCCGACACCTTCGCCACGGCGGTCGCGCAGGCGGTGTCCGCAGCCGGGCGCGACGACATGCTCCCCCTCCTCACGGGGGTGCGGATCGAGATCAGCGGTGAGGCGTTGACCATGCTGGCCACTGACCGGTTCCGCGCCAGCCTGGTCGAGCTGGCCTGGTCACCCGGTCGGCCCGATGCCGAGGCGGTGGCGCTGGTCCCGGCGCGGGTGCTCGGGGAGACCGCGCGCTCGCTGGCCGCGGGCACCGAGCTCGGTGTGGCGCTGGCTGGCTCCGGCACCGGTGAGCAGCTGATCGGCTTCACCGCCGAGACCGGCGGCAGCAGCCGTCGGACAACCACCCGGCTGTTGGACGGCGAGTTCCCACGGGTCCGGCAGCTGTTCGCCGCCGAGGCCACGTCGACGGTGTGGCTGGAGACCGCGCCGTTCGTCGAGTCGTTGCGCCGGGTCTCGCTCGTCGCCGAGCGCAACACCCCCGTACGGCTGACGTTCGAGACCGACAAGGTCCTGCTCGAGGCCGGCAGCGGGGACGAGGCGCAGGCCAGCGAGTCGATGCCGGGGCACCTTTCCGGCGAGCCGTTGTCGATCGGGTTCAATCCGTCGTACCTGCTCGACGGGCTCGGTGTGGTGTCGGCGCCGTGGTGCCATCTGGCCTTCACCCAGCCGACCCGGCCGGTGTCGATCGCCGGCTGTGCCGAGGAACAGGGTGCACCCGACCTGTCGTTCCGCTACCTGCTCATGCCGCTGCGGCTGCAGGGCTGACCCCACCATCGGACCCCGCTACCCGGAAGGTGAGCGCATGCACCTCGGAATCATCGGCCTCGGGAAGATGGGGGCGAACATGCGTGAGCGGCTGCGCCGCGCCGGACACACCGTCACCGGGTACGACCAGTCGAGCGACGCCGCCCGTGACGTCGACTCGCTAGAAGCCCTGCTCGCCGAGCTGCCAACCCCCCGGGTGGTCTGGTTGATGGTGCCGTCAGGGGGACCGACAAGTGACACCGTCGCCGCGCTCGCCGAGCTGCTCTCCGAGGGCGACGTGCTCGTGGACGGTGGCAACTCGCGCTGGACCGACGACATCGAGCACGCCGCGCTGTGCGACTCGCACGGGGTCGGATTCGTCGACTGCGGCGTGAGCGGCGGCGTATGGGGGCTGGACAACGGCTACGCCCTGATGTGCGGTGGGTCGGCCGAGCATGTGGACCTGCTGCGTCCGGTGTTCGACGCGCTGAAGCCAGAGGGCGACCTCGGCTTCGCCCATGCCGGACCGGTGGGTGCGGGTCACTTCGCCAAGATGGTGCACAACGGCATCGAGTACGCCGTCATGCAGGCCTACGCGGAGGGTTACGAGCTGCTGCAGGCTGCCGCGGTGGTCGAGGACGTCACCGAGGTGCTGCGATCGTGGCGCGCGGGCACAGTGATCCGTTCCTGGTTGCTCGATCTGCTCGTCGCCGCGCTGGACGAGGATCCCGGTCTGTCGAAGATCGCGGGCTGGGCGGAGGACTCCGGCGAGGGCCGGTGGACGGTCGAGGCCGCCATCGACCACGCGGTGCCGTTGCCCGCCATCACGTCGGCGCTGTTCGCCCGCTTCTCCTCGCGGCAGGAGGAGTCGACGGCGATGAAGGCGGTCGCCGCGATGCGCAACCAGTTCGGCGGCCACGCGGTGCGGGCGGGCGGTGCCGCCGGCGCGACTCCCGCCGCCGACGTCAGCCACCAGTCCGCTTGACCGCGGCTCTCGAGCTGCGGGGACTCGGTGTACGTCGCCCACCTGAGCCTGGAGGACTTCCGGTCGTTCGCGCGCGCTGACGTGCCCCTGGAGGTGGGTGCCACCGTGCTGGTCGGCCCCAACGGTCAGGGCAAGACCAACCTGGTCGAGGCCATCGGCTACCTCGCCACCTTGGCCAGCCACCGGGTCGCGACCGACGCCCCGCTGGTACGGGCCGGCGCGGACCGCGCGGTGCTGCGTGCCCGGGTGGTGCGAGACGGTCGGGAGGCGCTTGCCGAGGTCGAGATCGTGCCGGGTGGGACGAATCGGGCTCGGCTCAACCGGGCGCCGCTGCCGCGTCCGCGCGAGCTGCTGGGCCTGCTGCGCACGGTGGTGTTCGCGCCGGAGGACTTGGCTCTGGTCAAGGGCGAGCCCGCCGAGCGGCGGCGGTTCCTCGACCAGCTGCTGGTGACTCGGACGCCACGGTTGGCCGGCGTCCGTGCCGACTACGACCGGGTGCTCCGGCAACGCAACAGCCTGCTTCGGACGGCTGGGCGCTCCAGGCGGACGGGCGGCTCTGCTCATCACGGGACTGACCATGGGGCTGATCTTGGGGCCGGTGGGGCCGGAGGTAGAGCCGGTGGGGCGCTGCACACGCTCGACTCGTGGGACGAGCACCTGGCCCGAGCCGGGGCCGAGCTGGTCGCCGAGCGGTTGCGGCTGGTCACGGCGATCCGACCGCTGGTCGAGCGGCGGCATGTCGACATCGCTGCGTCCGGTTCGCCCGGTCGCGCGGCGGTGACGATGTGGTACGACTGCTCGTTCGAGGTCGACGGGCGCGACGACCCGGGTCGCACGCCGCTGCAGGCCGCCATGCTGGCCGGCCTCGCCGCTCGCCGGGCTGATGAGCTCGACCGGGGAACCACCCTGGTCGGTCCTCATCGCGACGAGCTGCGGCTCGGTCTCGGTGATCTGCCGACCCGCGGGTACGCCAGCCACGGGGAGGCATGGTCACTGGCGCTGAGCCTACGACTGGCGGCCTACGACCTGCTGCGCGCCGACGGCGACGACCCGGTGCTGGTCCTGGACGACGTCTTCGCCGAGCTCGATGCCGACCGGCGCGAGCACCTGGCGAAGTCTGTGTTGGAGTCCGAGCAGGTGCTCGTGACCGCGGCGGTGGCCGCCGACGTGCCGCCCGGCCTTACCGGTCCCCGGTTCGACGTCTTGTCTGGCCAGGTGAGCCGTGCCCGCTGAGCCGGGTGAACACGACCCGACCGGCGGCGAGCTCGCCCGGGCAGTCGCCCGCGGCTACCGGGACACCGACCCCTCGCGCCGGTCCGGTGTGCGACTGGCTGGCCGGGGACGGCGTGCCGCCGGAGGCCCGTGGACAGGGGGAGCCGCCGGCCGGCGGGAGGTGCAGCTGTCCGGGCCGGGGCCCGACGAGCGGGACCCCCAGCGTCTCGACCGATCGCTGTCGGAGTTGGTGGTCGAGCACGGCTGGGCGGCGCAGGTCGCTGTGCACGGTCTGTTCTCCCGCTGGGACGCGGTGGTCGGCGGCGAGGTGGCCCAGCACTGCCGTCCCGAGCAGTTCGTCGACGGCGCGCTGGCGGTGCGGGCGGACTCCACCGCCTGGGCGACCGAGATGCGGCTGCTGGCGCCGATGCTGCTGCAGCGGCTCAACGACAGCCTCGGCGACGGCATGGTCCGTCGCATCGACGTCCGGGCACCCACCTCGCCATCGTGGCGGCATGGGCGCTTCACGGTCCGGGGTGGCCGCGGTCCCCGCGACACCTACGGATGACAGCAGCCCGCACAGGCGGTCGAACGCCTCCCCGCTGGTACAGGGACACGCCTGCGGGGTCACGGGTGGCTCCCATCGGCCCTCGGACGCCGCACACAGCCGGTGTGCGCGCCCGGCGGCACCGCTGTGGGCCGGTGCACCCGCTCAGCGCGCCGAGCCGGTACACTAGAGCCCTCGGGACCGACCCGCCACGCAGTGCTCGCGGCCGGTCCTGCACCATGTCCGGCGCCCGCCTGCTCCGGCTCCGAGGTACCTGAGCACGCCCCGCGCGAGCACACCCGCGCGCCGAGCCCGAAAGGCAGCTGTGACAGTGGATCGGACCACCACAACCGGGCTCCCCGCACCGGCCCCTGCGCGGTCCGGGTCGGCGGGCGGACCGCCGGCCAGCACTGCGAGCTACGACGCCAGCGACATCCAGGTGCTCGAGGGTCTGGAGGCGGTGCGCAAGCGACCCGGCATGTACATCGGGTCCACCGGAGAGCGCGGCCTGCACCACCTGGTCTACGAGGTCGTCGACAACGCGGTGGACGAGGCCTTGGCGGGCCACTGCGACCGGATCGTGGTCACCCTGCTCGCCGACGGCGGGGTGCGAGTGGAGGACAACGGGCGGGGCATCCCGGTGGACGACGTGGCCAGCGAGGGCCGCCCGGCCGTCGAGGTGGTGCTGACGGTGCTGCACGCCGGCGGCAAGTTCGGCGGGGGTGGGTACAAGGTTTCTGGCGGGCTGCACGGCGTGGGGGTGTCCGTGGTCAATGCGCTTTCGTCCCGGCTCGAGGTGGAGATCGATCGCGACGGGCGGCGGTGGACGCAGTCGTACGCCTATGGCGTCCCGGACGCCGCGTTGCGGCCTGGCGAGCCGGTCGAGTCCACCGGTACCACGGTGTGTTTCTGGGCGGCCGCCGACATCTTCGAGACCACCGACTACTCCTTCGAGACGCTTGCCAGCCGGTTCCGGGAGATGGCCTTCCTCAACCGTGGTCTCGAGATCGTGGTGCGCGACGAGCGGCCTGGCGCCGACGAGGTGGTCAACGCGGTGAATGCGCTGCCACTCGGGCCGGTCGACCCCGATCGCGACGGCGCCGGGGACGGCGAGTCCGGCGGCGGACCGGACGGGGTCGCGGGTGAGGACGCCGTGCACCGCAGCGATACCGGCGGGATGGAGCGCCGGTTCCGCTACGACGGCGGGCTGGTGGACTACGTCCGGCATCTGAACGGACCCAAGGATCCGATTCACCGCAGCATCGTGTCGTTCGGGGCCGAGAACGCCGACGCCTCGTCGTCGGCCGGGCTCAGCTTGGAGGTGGCGATGCAGTGGAACACCTCGTTCACCGAGTCGGTGCACACCTTCGCCAACACGATCAACACCCACGAGGGCGGTACCCACGAGGAGGGCTTCCGCTCGGCGCTCACCACGACGGTGAACCGGTGGGGCGAGGAGTGGGGGTTGATCAAGAAGCCGGCCGACCGGGTCTCCGGCGACGACATCCGGGAGGGCCTCACCGCGATCGTGTCGGTCAAGCTGTCCGACCCGCAGTTCGAGGGTCAGACCAAGACTAAGCTGGGCAACACCGAGGCGCGGTCGTTCGTCCAGAAGACGGCCAACGACCAGCTGGGGGTATGGCTGGAGCAGAACCCCGCCGAGGGCAAGGACATCGTGCGCAAGTCGATCGCGGCCGCGTCGGCGCGGCTGGCCGCCCGCAAGGCTCGTGACCTGGCCCGCAACCGCAAGGGGCTGCTCGGCGGCGGCGGCCTGCCCGGCAAGCTGGCCGACTGCCAGTCGCAGAACCCTGACGAGTGCGAGCTGTTCGTCGTCGAGGGCAACTCGGCTGGCGGCTCTGCGAAGGGTGGTCGCGACCCCCGTACGCAGGCGATCCTCCCCATCCGCGGCAAGATCCTCAACGTCGAGAAGGCTCGCATCGACCGGGTGCTCGCAAACGTCGAGGTGCAGTCGATCATCTCCGCGCTCGGGACCGGCATCCACGACGACTTCGACCGGGCCCGCCTGCGCTACGGCAAGGTGATCTTGATGGCCGACGCCGACGTCGACGGTCAGCACATCTCCACCCTGCTGCTGACCCTGCTGTTCCGGTTCATGCGGCCGCTGATCGAGGGTGGCAACGTCTACCTCGCACAGCCGCCGTTGTTCAAGGTGAAGTGGTCGAACGCTCCGCACGAGCTGGCCTACTCCGACCGCGAGCGCGACGGCCTGCTCACGGCCGGCGCCGACGAAGGCAAGCGGTTGCCGCAGGAGGGCCCCATCCAGCGCTACAAGGGGCTCGGCGAGATGAATGCCCGCGAGCTCTGGGAGACCACGATGGACCCCGACGGCCGAGTGCTGCTGCAGGTGTCGCTGGATGACGCGGCGCACGCCGACGAGCTGTTCGCGGTGCTGATGGGTGAGGACGTCGAGCTGCGCCGTTCGTTCATCCAGCGCAACGCCAAGGACGTCCGCTTCCTCGACATCTGAGGCCGGCCAACCGAGCAGAGGACAACCGCGTGCCAGACGAGACCACCACCACCGACGAGCAACCCGAGCCGGTCCAGCGCATCCAGCCCGTCGAGCTGCAGCACGAGATGCGGCGCAGCTACCTCGACTACGCGATGAGCGTGATCGTCGGCCGCGCGCTCCCCGATGTGCGGGACGGGCTCAAGCCCGTCCACCGCCGGGTGCTGTATGCGATGTACGACGGTGGGTACCGGCCCGAGCGCGCCTTCTCCAAGTGCGCCCGAGTAGTCGGCGAGGTGATGGGCCAGTACCACCCGCACGGCGACACCGCCATCTACGACACCCTGGTGCGCCTGGCACAGCCCTGGGTGATGCGGGCGCCGCTGGTGCAGGGGCAGGGCAACTTCGGCTCGCCGGGCAACGACCCGGCGGCGGCGATGCGCTACACCGAGTGCAAGATGGCTGCGCTGGCCATGCAGATGGTCCGCGACATCGAGCAGGAGACCGTCGACCTACGCCCGAACTACGACGGCCGCGGTGCCGAACCGGCGCTGCTGCCGAGCCGGTTCCCCAACCTGCTGGTCAACGGCTCGGCCGGCATTGCCGTCGGGATGGCGACCAACATCCCGCCGCACAATTTGCGCGAGGTCGCGTCCGGGGTGCAGTGGTCGCTGGAGCACCCCGACGCCCCACGCGAGCAACTGCTGGAGGAGCTGCTCGCCCGGGTGAAGGGGCCGGACTTCCCCACCGGCGCACTCATCGTCGGTACCAGCGGCATCGAGCAGGCGTACCGCACCGGGCGAGGCTCGATCACCATGCGCGCCGTGGTGGTGGTGGAGGATGACCGCGACGGGCGGCCATGCCTGGTGGTCACCGACCTGCCCTACCAGGTGAACCCGGACAACCTCGCGCTCAAGATCGCCGAGCTCGCCGACTCTGGCCGGGTGCAGGGGATCGCCGACGTGCGCGACGACTCGTCGGACCGCACCGGCCGGCGGCTGGTGGTCGTGCTGAAGCGGGACGCGGTGGCCCGGGTGGTGCTCAACAACCTGTACAAGCACACCGACCTGCAGTCCAACTTTTCGGCCAACATGCTGGCCCTTGTCGACGACGTGCCGCGCACGCTGAGCCTGGACGCGTTCGTCAGCCACTGGATCAGCCACCAGATCGAGGTCATCCAGCGGCGAACCCGTTTCCGGCTCCGCAAGGCCGAGGAGCAGGCGCACGTGTTCCGCGGGATGGTCAAGGCGCTGGATGCGCTCGACGACGTGATCGCGCTGATCCGCCGCAGCCAGACCACCGAGGAGGCGCGCGACGGTCTCAAGGAGCTGCTGTCGATCGACGACGTGCAGGCGCAGGCGATCTTGGACATGCAGCTGCGTCGGCTGGCGGCGCTCGAGCGGCAGAAGATCGGCGAGGAGCTGGCCCGGCTGGAGCGAATGATCGACGACCTGCGCGACATACTCGCCAGCGAGCCGCGGCAGCGCAGCATCGTGTCCGAGGAGCTGGCCACGCTGGTCGCGAAGTTCGGCGACGACCGGCGTAGCCAGATCATCCCAGCCGATGGCGACCTGTCGATGGAGGACCTCATCCCCGACGACGACGTAGTCGTCACCATCACTCACGGTGGCTACGCCAAGCGCACCCGTACCGACGCCTACCGGGTGCAGAAGCGTGGCGGCAAGGGAGTACGCGGGGCGGTGCTGCGTGGAGACGACGTGGTCGAGCACCTGTTCGCCACGACGACGCACCACTGGATCCTGTTCTTCACCGACAAGGGGCGCGTCTACCGCACCAAGGCCTACCACCTGCCCGAGGCAGGCCGAGACTCCAAGGGCGGCCACGTGGCCGGGCTGCTCAGCTTCCAGCCCGACGAGCAGATCGCCGAGGTGCTCGCGATCCGCGACTACGAGCAGATGCCGTATCTGGTGCTCGCCACCCGCAAGGGCGTGGTGAAGAAGACCCGACTGCCTGAGTACGACTCGCCGCGACAGGCCGGGCTGATCGCGCTCAACTTCCGCACCGACGACGACGAGCTCGTCGGCGCCGACCTGGTCGCTGCCGACGACGAGGTGCTGCTGGTGTCCCGTCGCGGTCAGGCGGTTCGGTTCGTGGCCGACGACGGCGACTTCCGCCCGATGGGTCGGGTCAGCAGCGGCGTCAACGGGATGCGGTTGCGCGGCGACGATGAGGTGCTGGTGATGTGCGTGATCCGGGCCGGCGAGGAGCATGCAGGCCAGCACGTCTTCGGTGTGACCGACGCCGGTGTGGCAAAGCGCACCGAGATCGTGCAGTACCGCCGCACCAAGCGCGGCACGGTGGGAGTCAAGGCGATGAAGCTGCGTGCGGACCGGGGTGGCCTGATCGGGGTGGTCGTGGTTCGGGACGGCGACGAGGTGATGGCGATCCGCGCCTCCGGGCAGGTGACCCGCAGCGCAGTCACCGGGGTGCCGGCGCAGAGTCGTGACAGCATGGGCGTCAAGTTCGTCGACGTGGCGGCCGGTGACCAGGTCGTCGCCATCGCCCGCAACGACGAGCCGGAGGAGCCCGACGAGTCCGAGGAGCCCGACGTGGCCGAGCCCAAACTGGCCGAGCCCGACGCCGGGTACGACGTGTCCGGGCGCGCAGCAGGCGGCGGCCCCGCAGCCGATCCGCAGGAGAGCCCATGAGCGATCGCCGACGCGACCAGGGCGCGCCGTTGTTCCCGCGGCGGACGCTGTCCGGACCGGACCCGTCACAGTCCGGCACCGGGCGAGAACGTGACGACGGCCCGCCCACGGCCGCGCTGCCGCGCGTCGACGAGCAGACCCACGACCGGGGCCGGTCCGGGCAGCCGCAGGGCCGGTCGTACGCGCCGTCGCCTGCCTCACCAGGTCAACCAGCGCGGCCTCCAGCCGGGCGTGGACAGCCCTCCGCGCAGGCCAGGGAGCCACACGGAGCAACGACGCTGACGGCACAGGGCCAGCCGAGCCAACGGGGCAAGTCACCGCGCAGGGCGCGGCTGCGGATCGTCCGGCTCGATCCGTGGTCGGTGATGAAGATGGCGTTCGCGCTGTCCATCGCGCTGGCTGTCGTCACCGTTGTCGCCGTCGCCATCGTGTGGTCGGTGCTCGACACCGCCGGCGTCTGGGAGTCGATCAACACCGGCGTGGACACGTTGACCAACCCTGACGCCGGGGACGGTTTTGACGTCCAGAAGTTTGTCGGGCTCGGCCGGGTGATGGGGCTGACCATGGTGATCTCGCTGGCCAACGTGGTCTTGCTGACCGCGCTGGCCACCCTCGGCGCGTTCATCTACAACCTCGCCGCAGCCCTGCTCGGCGGCTTCGAGGTCACCCTCGCCGAGGACCGCTGAGCCTCCGAGCGGCAGCGGCCAGCCACCGGCTTGCATCGGCTCGCGGTCCGTCGCGGCGATCGGCTAGCCTGCCGAGGTTCGTGGCCGCGCCCCACGCCCGGCGACGTACGTGGGGGTCTATAGCTCAGCACGGTTAGAGCGCTTCCCTGATAAGGAAGAGGTCGCTGGTTCAACTCCAGCTAGGCCCACCCCGACCGCCAGGAGGTCTCGATGAAGAAGCTATTGGTGCTCGCTGCCGCCGCCGCCGGCGCTGCCTGGGCGTTCAAGCGTTCGCAGGCCGATCAGTCGGAGGCCGACCTGTGGGCCGAGGCGACCGACTCGGTCAACGGGAGCACGCCGCCGCGGGCCTGACGAGGCTGCAGGCCTGCCCGGCCTTCCCCTGACACGGGGACGTAGCTCAACTGGCAGAGCACCGCGTTTGCAACGCGGGGGTTGTGGGTTCGAGTCCCATCGTCTCCACCGGCTTGGACCGGCAGCAGTCGGCCGTGGCCGCGCTAGGTTCCCGGCATGGGTGGCGTTGGCAGTGTCTCCGACAACGCGAACTCGCGTAGTGAGCTGGCCGGGCGGATGGCCGAAGCCGCACGCGCGTGGCTGGACAGCCTTGACGCCGAACAGCGCAAGGTCGCCACCGGAACGGTCCCCGCGGACTCCGCATCCGACACTGAGCGTCGCCGCTGGTTCTACACCCCGACCGACCACGGTGGCCTGACCGTCCATCGGCAGCAGCCAGCGCAGCAGCGGGCGGCGATGCGCCTCGTCGCGTCCGGGTTGTCGACGGCCGGGTACGTCACGGCCGCGACGATCATGGGCCTGGAGAACGTGCTCGACCACGCCGAAGGGTTCGTGGCCAGGTTCGACCGGGAGCGCGGGCGCGACCCCGGGCTCTACTACCTGCGGGTATTCGGCGAACCCGGCGGAGACGGGCCGTGGGGGTGGCGGTTCGGCGGGCATCATGTGTCCTTGAACAACCTCGTCGTGGACGGCGCGCTGGCCGCTACGACGCCCTGTTTCCTGGGTGCGGACCCAGCAGCGGCACCGCTTCTCGGTGGGGCTGTGAACCGTCCACTCGCTCGGATGGAGGATCTCGCCCGCGACCTGGTGCGGTCGCTGCGGCCCGGGCTGGCCGCCCGCGTCCTGCTCCTCCCGCGCGCGCCCTCGGACATCGTCACAGCGAACCGCACTCGGGTCTCCGAGGGGGACCGGGTGATCCCGCTCGCCGGGATCTGGAGCGGCAAGCGCTTCCCGGACCCGGTCGAGCAAGGCAAGCTGCAGGCCCTGAGCGACGCGATCGACAAGGCGAGCGGGTTCGACGACGACGACCACCAGGCCGTGGAGTACACCGCCGAGCCGAAGGGCCTGCCCGCGCAAGCCCTCGACGCGGAGCAGCGCGAGATGCTGCGAGCACTGCTCAGCGCCAACCTCGACCGCGTGCCCGCCGGGGTGTCCCCCCGCCAGCGCTACGACGACGACACTGCTCTCGACGCCGTCCACCTCGCGTGGGCAGGTTCCACTGCGCCAGGCGAGCCGCACTACTACCGCCTACAGGCTCCCCAGCTGCTCGTCGAGTGGGACAACACGCAGCGGGACGCCAACCACGCGCACTCGGTGTGGCGAGACCCGACCTCCGACTTCGGTCTCGACGTTCTCACCCGGCACTATGAGGCGCACCACGACTGACTCGTCATCGCGCCGCCCGCCGGCGGCTGCATCTGCCGACGCGCTGGCCACCTCCCACTGGTGCGTCGGGAGCACACTGACAGCCGACGACCGCGCGAGCCGAGCAGCCGCACCTGGCGCAACCCGAGGAGAGCACATGAAGTCTGTCTTCTGCTTCGGTCGGCTCGCGCTGGTCATCGAACCCCTCTACTTCATCGACCCGGATCCGCATCCCGGCCAGGAGGGCCCGGAGCGTGGCGTTCGGCTGGAGGTGCGGATGGTGGAGCCGCAGCCGGCCCGTGGCTCGGTCTATGCGTCTCAGCCGATCGTGATTGATCGATCGATCTGGCGCGGTGACCTGCTGGAGTCGGTAGCCGCCGGCCCGGGCGCCCGGGACCGCATGCACTACCACCCCGGCATGCGCGACAACGAGCCCGGCGACCGGGTCCTCGACCGTCACCTCACCGACGACCCGGTCGGCTGGGTCGCTCGCCAGCTCGTGGACCTACCCCGCATGCTGGACAGGTCGGACGTCGAGGAGTTCGACGGCTTCACTACGGACGCTGCCGCTCTGAACGACATGCTCCCGCAGATCCTCGAGTTCCTGGCCACCACTCTGGATAAGGTCCGAGCTGGCGAGCTGGCGACGGCCCCGGCCAGGGACTCGAGGTGACCGATGGCGGACACCAACAAGTTGGCGGCCTACCGCGGCAAACGGTCGGCGGCTCGCACGCCTGAGCCGGTGCCGCAGCCCGGCCCGCTGCCGACGGGCGGCGACGACACGTTCGTCATCCAGGAGCACCACGCGCGCCGGCTGCACTGGGACTTCCGGCTCGAGCGGGGCGGTGTCCTGGTCTCGTGGGCGCTGCCCAAGGGCCTGCCGACCGATCCGCGGCGCAACCACCTGGCCGTGCCCACCGAAGACCATCCGCTTGAGTACGCGAGCTTCGAGGGTGAGATCGCCGCCGGCGAGTACGGCGGTGGGCGGGTGAGCATCTGGGATCGCGGCGGCTACGAGTGTGAGAAGTGGTCGGACCGGGAGGTCATGGTCGTCCTGCACGGCACCAGGGCGCAGGGGCGCTACGTGCTGTTCCGCACCGAGGACGACAGCTGGCTGATCCATCGGATGGCGCCGAAGGCGTCGACAGCGTCGAGGACTGCCGCTTCCCCCCATGCCACGGCACCGACCCGTACCCCCACCCCGACTGCGGACCTCGTGCGGCCGATGCTGGCCACCCCCGGCCCGCTGCCACCCGCCGCGCGCGACGCGGAGTACGGCTACGAGCTGAAGTGGGACGGCGTGCGAGCCGTGGTCTATGTCGAGCACGGCCGGGTCCAGGTGCTGGGCCGGCGGGACCGGGACGCCACCAACGCCTACCCGGAGGTGGGGGGTCTGGGTGCCGTGCTCGCCGGCACCTCCGTCGTCTTGGACGGCGAGATCGTGGCCCTCGACCCAACGACCGGACGGGTCTCCTTCGCCGCGCTGCAGCGGCGGATGCACGTGCAGGACCCGGTCCGGGTGCGCCGCCTGGTCGAGCAGGTTCCGGTGACCTACCTAGCCTTCGACCTGCTGCACCTGGACGGGCGCAGCACCGTCCGGGTGCCGTACCGGCAGCGACGCGAGCTGCTCGAGCAGCTCGACCTGCGTGGCCCGCGGTGGGACACCCCGCCCTACTTCGAGGGTGGCGGAGTAGACGTGCTCGCCGCGTCCGCCCAGCACGGGCTCGAGGGTGTGGTGGCCAAGCGGCTCGACTCGGTCTACCAGCCGGGGAGGCGGTCGCGCAGCTGGATCAAGACCAAGAACATCGCCACCCAGGACGTCGTCATCGGTGGCTGGAAGCCAGGCAAGGGCCGGCGTGCCGACACGGTTGGGTCGTTGCTGCTGGGCGTCCCCGGGGCCGGTGGGCTGGAGTACGTCGGACACGTCGGCACCGGGTTCACCGACGCGGTGCTGGACGACCTGCAGCGCAGGTTGACCGGTCTGGAACGGCGCGGCTCACCGTTCGCCGAGCGGCTCGAGCCGCAGGTGGCCAAGGACGCCCGCTGGGCTGCTCCGGAGCTCGTCGGCGAGGTCGCCTTCGCCGAGTGGACACCCGACGGGCGGATGCGGCACCCGACCTGGCGTGGCTTGCGGCGGGACCTGGGGGCCGACGAGGTGGTCCGGGAGACTTAGCGCCACGCCCCACAACCAGACCGACAGACCCGGTCAGCACCGGGCAATCGGTACCTCGTGCTCGAGGAAGAACCGCACCATCTCGGCCGACGCGTCCGGGCCCCGTGGGTCGGTGTACGACCCCGCCGGGCTGCCGCCCGACCAGGCGTGCCCGCCGCCGTGGACAGTCCACTGCTCGGCGACCACGCTCCCGGCCGGGGCGACGTACACGCTGCGGCTGTAGCGGTGGCCCTGGGGGGTCGAACCACGGGTCAGCATCGGCCCGCTCAAGGTGACTCCGCCCGCGCCTGCGTCCGTCCTCGCGCGGGTCGCCGTGACCTGCGCGGCAATGATCTGGTCGGCGTTGACAGGCGAGACGGTGGTGTCGCGGTCGCCGTGGAAGACGATCACCGGGACGTCACCTGCCGGCACTGGCGGAGGTCCGTCCGGTGCCCCGTTGCGCATCGCCGCGAACGCGGACCCCACGTCGCGGGCTACCGCGTACGCCAGCCCGCTGTGCACTCCCGCGGCTGCGTACAGGTCCGGGTAGGTGGCGGCCATGACCGCAGTCATCGCGCCACCGGCAGACAGCCCGGCAACGTAGACCCGACGCGGGTCGACGGCGTGCGCGGCGACCACCTGGCGGGTGATGGCAGCGAGGATCGCGGGCTCGCCCGTGCCGCGCCGCTGGTCAGCCGGCCGAAACCAGTTCCAGTAGCGGCCGGCGTTGGCCGTGGTCGGCTGTTCCGGGTAGGCGACGAGGAACGTGTGCTGCTCGGCCAGCTCGTTCATCCGGGTGCCGGCCGCGAAGTCGGCGGCGTCCTGCCCGCCACCGTGGAGCAGAACGAGCAGTGGCACCGGGTCACCGGCGTCGCCGTCGTAACCGGACGGCAGGTAGAGGTCGTAGGTCCGCGAACCGGCCGAGTCGGTGTAGGTGAGGTGGCGGGTCTCGCCGCCAGTGACGCGGGTCGCAGCAGGGGCACCGGAGCCGGCGCTGCTGGGTAGACCGGGGCGGGGAGGCGGGACCTGCCAGCCGGCGGACCTGGGGGCGCCGGTGTTGCCGAGTCGCCGCTGGATCACCTCGGTCGCCTCGGCCAGCCGACCCGCACGGGTGAGCCGCAGCGCCTCCGCCAGCTGTCCGTTCCCGGTGCCTGGTCCCGGATCGATCATGGTCGGTCCTTTCCGCTCCTCGTTATGAACCCGGTGCCGGCCGGTGCCGTCCCCGCTCGTGCTTGCTGCCGACTGCTTGCCGCTGTTCACCGGGCCTACCGCGTCCTCGGCGCCAGCGCCGCCTTGACCGCGCCGGGTGCCCGGAAGGCGCCAAGGACCTCCACCGACGCAATCGTCTCGAGTGCCAGCTCAGGCGAGACGTCGTCAGCCACCGTCGCGAGCCCCAGCACGCGGATGTCGACCGTTAGACCGGCCGCGCGCAGGGCCTCGAGGTCCGGCCTGCTGTAGTGCTGGGTACCGAGGGTCAGGGTCCGCCGCGCCACCGAGCGTTCGGTGGCACTTGACGCGGCGTCGAGCTGGCGACGGATCGCCGTACGGATGAAGTCAGTGCGGTTGGCATAGAAGCCCTCATCGACCAGCAGGTCGATGTGACCGAGGTCGACCAGGCCGACGTTGATAGTGATCTTCTCACTCCGGTCGACCTCCGCCATGGCGCTGCAACCTCCGTCACCATCCTGACACCATCCGCCTGGATGGTCAAGAGATGGTCGGCGGGGGTGCGCGCCAGCTGACGCCGGGTATGCGTAGCCGACGCAGCCCCCGGCTAGGTACCCCCGTGGCCACGAAGGTAGGTAACTGCTACCGATGGCAAGTGACCATTACCAGCGCAGGCTGGACACATCAGCCGGGAACGACCGAAGGAGCTGCACCATGATGATGCATCCGGAACTGGCGATGGCCCTGGCCCGTCAGCACCAGCTCGACCTGATCGCAGTGGCCGACCGTGAGCGGCTGCTCGCAGCCGTAAGGCGGCGGCCGGGGGCCGGGGGGCGGCGCAGGGTGGCCGCCTTCGTACCGAAGCTGCGGTTGCACGCCGGCGATAGCCTGCTGTCGTGGGCAGGTCGCCAGCCAGCGCCACCGAGATGATGGTCGGTCGGGACGCAGAGCTTGGTCAGCTGACCCGGCTCGCGTCTTCCGACCGGTCAGAGGTCGCGGTCGTGGCCGGCGAGCCGGGCATCGGCAAGACCCGGCTCGTCGAGCAGCTGCTCACCACCGTCCCCGGCGACCCGGTGCTGCTGGTGGGACATGCCGAGCCCGGGTCACTGGCGCTCCCGTACGAGCTGCTGCTGGATGCCGTTGACGGGCTGCCAGACATCGATGAGACCCTGCTGACGGCGCTCGCCGACCCGGCGCGGAGCCCGGTGGAGCGGCTGCGGGTTGGCCTCGCGATCGTCGACGAGCTGGTGGGGGACCGCCCGTCGGTCATCGTCTTCGAGGACCTGCACTGGGCCGACTCCGAGAGCGCAATGCTGTTCGAGCGGATCGCCGACCGACCCGGCCCCGGCCTGCTGGTCGGCACCTACCGGCCGGACGGGATCACCAGCCGGCACCCACTCGCCGGCCTGCTGGAGCGCCTCGAGCGCCGGCGGGCCGTGACGCACCTGTCGTTGAACCGGCTCGACCAGGCCGACACCGCTGCCCTGGTCGCCACCCTCACCGGAGCGCCAGCGCCCTACCGGGCAGTGGCAGCCCTGCACCAGCGGACCGGCGGCAACCCGTTCTTCCTCGAGGAGCTCCTGCGCGGCCACGAGGCGGCCGACCTGGAGACGCTGGGCGACCATCCGCTGCCCTGGAACCTCGCCGAGGTGCTGCACCGTCAGGTGGACGACCTCCAGCCCGCCGTCCAGCACGTGGTGGAGGCGGCCGCGGTGCTGGGGCGCCGGGTGCCGTTCGATCTGCTCGCGGCGGTCACCGGGGTCGCGGAGGACGAACTGATCGTCGCCCTGCGCGAGCTGGTCGACCGAGGTGTGCTGGTCGAGTCCGGCGACGACGAGCTGGCCTTCCGGCACGCCCTGGTTGGCGAGACGATCGCCGCGCAGCTGCTCGGCCGCCAGCGGCGGCGCCTGCACGAGGCCGCCCTCGACGCCCTGCTCGCCACCGGTGGGTCAGATCCGGCGCTCGTCGTGCGGCACGCCCGCTCGGCGGGCCGGTATGCCGACATGGTGGCGGCGTCTCGACGCGGCACCCAGCTGTACCTGTCCATCGGTTCGGCCTACCAGGCACTGCAGCTGGCCGAGGCCGGCCTGAGCGAAGAGGCCGACGACCCCGACCTGCTGGCCGGCGCTGCCCGGGCGGCCTGGCTCGCGGGCTTGCTCGACGACGCGGTCGGCTACGCCCGGTCCTGGCGGGACCGAACAGCGACCCCCAGCGGGCGCGCAGACGCGTCGTACCTGCTGATCCGGCTTGCGTGGGAGGCCGACGACACCGACGAGCTGCGGGCTCTCACCCGACAGGTGGAGCAGCTGGTCGGGCAGCTGCCACCTGGGGTCGACCAAGCCCGCGCGATGACCGCCGTCGCTCAGGCCTCCATCCTCGACGACGAGTTCGACGCCGCGCTGCAGTGGGCGAACCGCGCCCTGGCGCTCGCCGACGACGTGGACCTGCCAGCACAGGTACGCCTGGCCGCGTTGGTGGAGAAGGGGGCAGCCCTAGCCGAGCGGTGGCAGACCAACGAGCAGGGAAGGTTGTTGCTGGCGGGCCTCGTCGACGAAGCCGAATCGCATGGTGACTGGGTGCTGGCTGCCCGCGGACTGGACTATCTGTTGGACCAGGCGCCACCGATCTCGCCCGTTAAGCATGCCGAGATGCTGGAACGGATGCGTGCGGACGCCGAACGCGCTGGGTTCGAGTCGCTAGCCGTCGCCGCGTACTTCGAGGGTCGTGCCCGGCTGGCGGTGCGCGCCGGTGACCTGGACTCGGCGATCTCTGCCGTCGAGGAGGGACGCGACCGTGACCGCCGCTATGAGCGGCACGGTCGCCGAGCCGACTCCCATGCGGTGTTCCTCGCCGGTCTGTACCTCGAGGCGGACCAGCTGGACCGAGCCGAGCAGGTGGTCGCCGAGCTCCAGGCAATGCCCGGGCCGTCCGGAGCCGGGATCGCGATGGCCGGACTGCTCCTGCACCTCGCCTGCCGGCGCGGCGACCTCGCCGTCGCCGAACGCCTGCTCGATGACGTCCTCGCCGGACTGGCGGAGCAGTCGTGGCGAAGCGAGTCCCAGGCACACGACCTCGTCTCGGCTGCACTCTTCGTCGGGTTGCCGCTGCCCCGCCTCGCCCGAATGGGCGCGGAGCTGCTCGACACAGACTCCATGGTCGACTATCGGGCGCTGGTCGAGGCGCAGCTGGCGGAGGCGCACGCCGAGCACACAGCGGCGGTCGACGGCTACCGCCGCGCGGCGGAGTCGACCGTGCTGGTGCCGCCGGTGCGCGGTACCGCGCACGTGGGTGCGGCGCGCTGCCTGCTCGCCCTGGGCCATCCGGTCGAGACACTGGAGCAGGTGTCGGCCGCTGGTGACCTGCTGTCGACCTGGGCCGGCTGGAGGGTGGCCGAGCTGGACCGGGTACGCGCGGTATCCGGCTGGGCGCCGCCGCCTGGCCAGCACCCGGTGGCGGGTGTGGCCGCGCTGACTCGGCGCGAGCGAGAGGTCGCAGTCCTCGTGGCAGACGGGCTCACGAACGCCGAGCTGGCCCGACGGCTCTACATCGCGCCGAAGACGGCTGCGGTGCACGTTTCCGCGATCCTGCGCAAGCTCGGGGTGTCGTCCCGTACCGAGGTGTACACCGCAATCGGCGCCGACACCAGCTCGTAGAGCCGTAACCGACAACCAGCCGGACGGATCTCGAGGCATGGCTCTCGCCTGGACGGTGTGAGTGTCTCGACGTGGGTTCGCTGCGGTGCGCGCCCGAGGGTTTCACGTTTCCCGGACGGGTGAGGTCCTAGAA
>JALYQN010000013.1 GCA_030855835.1 Actinomycetota bacterium
CGGGTGAGCAGGCCGTCGAGGACGTAGAAGTTGGTGATGTGCGTCGCGTCCACGCGAGCATCTTGTCGACCGGTGGTCGGGAACCACCCGAGCTTGATCGCGAAGACCAGCTTCAGCAGCAGGGCCAGGAAGAACACCGGGATCACGACGCCGAGCAGCGAACCACCGATGACGGCACCGTCGACAGCACCGCCGCGGCGCCGCGCGGAGATGTAGCCCAGCGGGATGCCGAGGACGATGGCGAACAGCATTGCTGCCGCGGTCAGCTCCATCGTCGCCGGAAACTGCTCCAGGAACGTGTCGGTCACCGGCCGCCCGTCCCGCACCGAGCTGCCGAAGTCGAAGGTCACCAGCTGCTGGAGGTAGATCCAGTACTGCTCCAGCAGCGGTTTGTCGAACCCGTACAGCCGGGTGATGCTCTCGATGCCCTCCGGAGTGGCCCGCTCCCCCAGCAGGGCGCGCGCCGGGTCACCGGGTAGCGCTCGCACCCACGCGAAGAGCAGCACCGAGAGCCCGAACAGCACCGGGACCATCAAGAGCAGGCGCCGCAGGACGAAGCGCAGCATCGGGGCGGCCCGTTCCTCGGTGCCCGGCGTCGATCAGCCGACGCTGACCGTGCTCCAGACCTCGTCCTGCACCGGGCTGCTGACATAGCCGGTGACCTCTTCGGAGAAGGCAAGGCTCGGCACCGGGCTGGCCAGCGGGACCCCGGGCAGGAACTCCATGATCTGCTCGTTCACGCCCTGGTAGTACGCGTCCTGTTCCTCGAGCGAGGTCAGCGTGCGGCCCTCGGCTAGCGCGTCGAACAGCTTGGGGTTGTCGAAGCCCCACTCGGAGCTCTCCCGGCCAAAGAAGACGCCGACGAAGTTGTCCGGGTCGTTGTAGTCGCCGGTCCAGCCGAGCAGGTGGATCCCGTGCTTGTCGGTGCCCTGGATCTTGCCCAGGTAGTCCTCCCACTGGTCCGCCGTCGGCTTCACGGTGATCCCTACCGCCTCGAGCTGGCTGCGGATGACGTTGAACGTGTCGCCGGGCGAGGGCATGTACGGCCGGCTGATCTCGGTCGGGTAGTTGAACTCCAGCGTGAGGTCGGACTGCCCGGCCTCAGCCAGCATCTCCTCGGCAAGCTGCGGGTCGTAGTCGTAGGTCTCGACGTCGGGCGAGTAGCCGTTGACCAGGTCCGGCATGAACTGCGTCGCCGGCACGGTGCCCTCCGGCAGCGATGCCGACACGACCTGCTCCTTGTCGATCGCGTGCGCGATCGCCTCCCGCACCACCGGGTCGTCCAGCGGCTCGGTGTTCTGGTTCATGCCCAGGTACAGGATGTTGAACGCTGCCCGGTCGACGATGGTGAACCCCTCCTCGGCCAGCGGATCCACATCGGCCGGACCCACCAGGTCGAAGCCGTCAACGTCCCCGCTGCGCAGCGCGTCGGCGCGGGCGGTCGGGTCGGCGATCGCCACCACCACCGCCTCGTCCACCAGCGCCGGCTCGCCCCAGTAGTCGTCGTTTCGAGCCAGCCGGACCTCGGTGCCCTGCTCCCAGGTGTCGAGCTTGAACGGGCCGGTCCCGGTCGGGTACTTGGTCGCGTACGGACCCTGGGTCGGGTTCTTGCCCGCCGGCACCGCGTACTTGTCCAGCGCAGTCGGGCTCTGCATCGCGAACGCCGGCAGCGAGAGCGCCGGCACGAACCCGACGAACGGCCGGGTCAGGTTGATGGTGACCTCGAACTCGCCGTTCGTCTCGCACGACTCGTACAGGCTGTCGGTGTTCTCGCCCTCCGCGAAGCCGCCGAACAGGCTCTGCCAGTAGTAGGTGAGAGCCTCGCTCTGGGCGATGCCGGGCGGCGTGTTGTACCAGCGCTCGAAGTTGGCGCAGACAGCCTCGGCGTTGAAGTCGGTGCCGTCGTGGAACTTCACGCCCTCCTGCAGGGTGAAGGTGGTGCTGGTGGAGTCCTCGTTCGTGGTCCAGTCAGTGGCGAGCAGCGGCGCCGGGTCGGCCGTGCCCGGCTTGGTCCCTACCAGCCCCTCGAACATCTGCCTGGCGACGCGGAAGCTCTCCCCGTCACTGGCGTAGAACGGGTCCAGGGTCACCGGCTCCTCAGCGCCAGCGAAGACGAAGGTGCCGCCCGATGCCTGCCCGGAACTCGGCTCGTCGGAGCGCTCGCTGTCGGCGCACGCGGTCAGGCCGAGTGCCAGCGCACCGACCGTGAGCACGCAGCATGCACGCGTGGTGGGAAGTCTCATCGATTTCTCCTGTCACCGCGGACGGGGCAGTCCCCTGGCCGCCGCGACCCTATCCAGCCTATGAACACCGAGGAAACACCATCCGTGTCACGAGTCGGTCACGGCCGGGCTGCACCCATGCCGCGGTCAGCGGGCGTTGTAGTACGTCGCCTCGGGATGGTGCAGGACCAGCGCGTCGGTGGACTGCTCCGGGTGCAGCTGCAGCTCCTCGGACAGGCTGACGCCGATCCGCTCCGGTTCGAGCAACCGCACCAGCGTCGCCCGGTCGCCGAGCTCGGGGCAGGCCGGGTAGCCGAAGGAGTAGCGCTCGCCCTGGTACCCCTGCTTGAGGATGCCGGGCAGCGTGCCCGCGTCCGCGCCGTCGATCCCCAGCTCGGCGCGGATGCGGGCGTGCCATCGCTCGGCCAGGGCCTCAGTGAGCTGCACCGACAGCCCGTGCAGCTCGAGATAGTCGCGGTAGGCGTCGCGGGCGAACAGCTCGCCGGTCACCTCGGACACCCGGGACCCCATCGTGACCAGGTGGAAGCCGATGACGTCCAGCTCCCCGGAGTCCTTGGGTCGCACGAAGTCGGCCAGGCAGAGGAAGCGATCTCGGCGTTGCCTGGGAAAGGTGAACCGGGCCACCTCCCCCGACTGCGTCGCCGGGTCGAGCACCACGACGTCGTCGCCCTCCGA
>JALYQN010000025.1 GCA_030855835.1 Actinomycetota bacterium
GGTGCAGCCCGACGGTCGCCAGCCCGAGCCGCCGCTGCACCGGCCCCTGCCGCAGGCCCCGAGACTGCACCGCCACTCGTGGCGCCACGTCGGTGCGCCGGTTCACCAGTCCACGCCGGGTCACCACATACGCGTCGTCCCCCGCGAGCCCCAGCACCCGCCAGGCGACCGGGTCGATCCAGCGGGCGGCCCGGGGCGAGCTGCCAAACGCGAGCCCGCCGAGGTCCAGCCCAGGCAGCACCCTGGTGACCAGCCGCTCGGCAACGGCGCGGCGCGCCACCGGCACCAGCGTGGTGGACAGCCGCTTGTCCTCGTCGTCGCGGACGACGACACCGGCGACGGTTACGTCGACCGACGCCCAGCCGATCCATCGCCACACCAGCGGCTCGCGCAGCACCAGCCCGCGAATCCGCTGGACCGGCAGGGCCGCGCTCCGGACACTGAACGCCCCGGCCCGCGCCGACAAACCCTGCGTCGACTGGCGCAGCACGAAGCCGTAGTTCCCGAGGAAACCTGACAGGACCGCGCTGCCCACCCCGATCGCCGCCGGAAGCAGCACGGCCAGCGAAAGCGGCTCGCCGAGTGCCGTGCCCACCAGGGTGGCTGCTGCGGCACCCAGCGCTGCCATTAGCGGGCCGGTGCGTAGCAGTTGCGAGGCGAGCAGGAGCCCAGGGTCCACCCGGTGCAACAGCTCGTCCCCTGGCCGCATCCCGCCCGGGAGGCGAGCGTCGGTCTCGTGCGCACCGTCCTCGCGCCCCGCCTCGACGAGCAGGTGGTGCCGCAGCTCACCGGCCCGCCGCAGCGGGAGATACGCAAGGGTGGCCTCGCTGCCGGCCCCTCCTGCAGTCTCGATCGCCAGCGCTGCCATCCCGAAGATTCGGGCCAGGAACGGCTGCTGCACCTCGATCGCCTGAATGCGGTCCAGCCGGATGCGCCGCGACCTGCGCACGAGCACCCCGCTGTCGATCCGCAGCTCGTCCGCTCCGACGCGGTACCGGGTGAACCACCATGACACCGCGCCGACGGCCAGGCTCCCAGCCACCACGAGGAGCACCGCCCACCACGGCCAGGCGATGTCACCCCCGTCCAGCAGCTGCCTGCTGGCGGCAACACCCAGTGCCACGACCAGCAGACCGCCCCGCAGGAACGGTGACAGGGGGTGCACCCTGGTGAAACCGTCGTCGAGGTCCGGCTGGCTCACAGTCCGGCCGTCTGGGCCGCGCCGCGCCGGGTCAACCTGTCCCGCAGCCGAGCCGCCTCCTCAGGCGCCAGGCCTGGTATGTGCGCCCGGGTCGTCGGGGAGGCGGTGTGCAGCCGCACAGATGACAACCCGAAGGCACGCTCGACCGGTCCGGCGCTCACGTCGACCATCTGGAGGCGTCCGTAGGGCACCAGGTCGACCCGGCGCCACAGCGCCCCTCTCGTCACGACGAAGTCGTCCGGTCGCTCGGCGTAGCCCCACGCGCGGACCGATCGCTCTACCGCCGGCCAGGCCAGGGCGAACAGCGCGAGCGCGCCAACGGCCAACCCCACCCACCACCTGGTGCTACCCGACCAGCGGACCGCTGCCACCGCGAGCAACGCCAACGCAACCACCAGGGCCACGGCTGCCAGCAGTCGGCGCAACCGCACCAGGGAGGACCCGAGCCGGGTCCAGTCAGCGCCCGGCACCTCGAAGGGGTCGGAAGACGTCACACCGACGAGCCTACGGTGGCGACCCCTCGGACAAACGATGCGACTTTTCGGTAGCCCGGGCTTCGGAGATGTCTCATCGGCAGCCCCGGTCAGCCCTGGACGTGCGAGTCGTGCCCTGCCCGATCGCGCTCGCGCAGGGCGAACTTCTGGATCTTGCCGGTCGACGTCTTGGGCAGCTCGTCGAGGAACTCGACGCTGTCCGGCGCCTTGAAGCGGGCCAGGTGTGTCCGTACGTGCTCACGGATGTCGTCCTCGGACGCGTTCTCGTCCCGCGCGAGCACGACGTACGCCTTGGGCCGCTCGCCCCATTTCTGGCTCGGCACCCCGACGACCGCGACCTCGGCGACGGCAGGATGCGAGGCGGCGGCGTTCTCGACCTCGATGGTGGAGATGTTCTCCCCGCCGGACACGATGATGTCCTTGGACCGGTCGCGCAGCTCGATGTAGCCGTCCGAGTGCTGCACCGCCAGGTCGCCGGAGTGGAACCAGCCGCCCTGGAAGGCCTCGGCGGTGGCCTCTTCGTCGTCGTAGTAGCCCGACATGACGTTGTTGCCGCGCATCACCACCTCGCCCATCGTCTCTCCGTCGCGCGGCACGTCGGCCAGGTCGTCGTCGACAACCCTCACCCCGTCGGTCACGACCATCCCGACGCCCTGGCGGGCGCGCTTGCGGTTGCGCTGGTCCGGGTCGAGCCGGGCCCAGCCGTCCTGCCACTCGCACACGGTGTACGGGCCGTACGTCTCAGTCAGGCCGTACACGTGCACCAGCCTGGCTCCCAGCTTGGTCAGCCGGCCGATCACTGTGGGGCTCGGCGGGGCGCCGGCGGTGGTGACGACCACCCCGGTCTCGAGCTGGTGTGCCTGATCGGCGTCCGCCATGCCCACCAGCACGGTGGGGGCGCCGTTCAGATGGGTGACACTCTCGGCGTCGAGCAGCCGCCAGATCTCGGCCGGGTCCACCGCCCGCAGACAGACCTGGGTGCCACCGATAGCAGTCAGCGCCCATGGGGTGCACCACCCGTTGCAGTGGAACATCGGCAACGTCCAGAGGTAGCGCGACTGCGGGGTGTGCTCGGAGTGGATCACCTCCGCCAGGGCGTTGAGGTAGGCGCCGCGGTGGTGGTACATCACCCCCTTCGGCTTGCCGGTCGTACCGGAGGTGTAGTTGATCGAGATCGTCGAGCGCTCGTCGCCCACGGTCCACGGCAGGGGGTCGTCGCTGCCGCGGGCGAGCAGATCGGCGTAGCTGATCCCGCCCAGCTCCGGGTCCGGATCGGCCCCGGACGCTGGGTCGTTGACCGTGACGATCTCGACGTTGATCTCGTCGGCAACCGGGGCGATGCTGGCGTGCAGGCCGGAGTCGACCACCAGCAGCCTGGCACCGCAGTGACCGATGATGTACGAGATCTCGGCCGGCGCGAGCCTGGTGTTGATCGCCACCAGGATCGCCCCGGCCAGCGGCACCCCGAAGTGGGCGACGAGCATCGGAGGGATGTTCGGGAGCAGGTAGGCGACGCGATCGCCGGCGGCGACACCGCTCGCGGTGAGCGCGTGCGCGAGCCGGGTCGCCACCGCCGCGAACTCGCGGTAGGTGATGCGCTGGTCGCCGTAGACGATCGCCTCCTTGTCACCGAAGACGTCGGCCGACCGCTCCAGGAAGACGAGGGGGGTCAGCGGCGTGAACCAGGTGTTGTCGACCGTGTCTGTGGTGGGCATGCGCGACATCATGGCGACCTCGTACCGGTGCTGCCATCGGGGCGCACTCCGCGGGGTACCGTGCGGCGATGGCCTACGAGCACGTCGAGCTTCGGCGCGACGGCGACTTCGCGACGATCACGATGAACCGTCCGCGGCGCCGCAACGCCCTCAGCGCCGCCCACATGCAGGAGCTGATCGCTGCCTTCACCGACGTCGGCGGCAGCGATGCCTTGGGGATCGTGCTGGCCGGCAACGGCCCGGTGTTCTGCGCCGGTCACGACTTCGCCGACGTGGCCGGCCACGACCTCGCCGACGTACGTGCGCTGCTTCAGACGTGCACCGAGCTGATGGTTGTCATGCAGACGGTGCCGCAACCGATCGTCGCGCGGGTGCATGGTCTCGCGACCGCGGCCGGGTGCCAGCTGGTCGCGAGTGCGGACCTGGCCGTAGCCGGCGAGTCGGCCGCCTTCGCGGCTCCCGGTGGCAAGGGTGGCTGGTTCTGCCACACCCCGATGGTGGCGGTGGCCCGCAACGTGGGCCGCAAGCGCGCCGCCGAGCTGGCGCTGTCCGGCGACACCATCGATGCTGTCACGGCGCTCGACTGGGGTCTGGTCAACGGAGTCGTGCCCGACGCGCAGCTGGACTCCGCGGTCCACGACCTGATGGACCGGGTCACCCGTGGGTCGGCGCAGAGCAAGGGCATCGGCAAGCAGGCGCTATACGCGCAGATCGACCTGGACCAGCCGAAGGCGTATGCCTATGCCATCGAGGTGATGGCCGCGACCAGCCAGGTCCCCGATGCGGTCGAGGGCATGGCCGCCTTCCTGGACAAGCGCAAACCGGTCTGGTCCCGCGGCCGCGACGCATGACCGACGACGCCAACCCGACCAGCAGCTGAGCCCGCGTTTGGTGACCGAAGCGGACCTCCGGGCACTGCGCGCTCAGGGGCTCACTGACGACGAGGCGTATGACGTCGCCGAGGTCGCGGCCATATACACCTTCACCGACCGGATGGCGATGGCCGCGCACATGCTGCCGAACGCCGAGTACCACGCGCTGGCTCGCTGAACCCGACCGAGCGCGCGCCGGACCTGCTAGACCTCTACCATGCTGCGGCCGACGTAGCGGCGGTGCCTTGCTCGAAGGCGGTGCTCCAATCCACAAGCCGACGATCTTGACGGTCGACGACGACCCAGCGGTCCTTCAGGCGGTCGCGCGCGACCTCAGGAGGGGTTACGGGGCCGACTACCGCATCATCGAGTCGGCGTCCGGGGCGGAGGCCCTCGACGTCCTTGCCGAGCTCGCGTTGCGAGACTCACCGGTCGCCCTGATCGCAACCGATCAGCGGATGCCGGGCATGACCGGCACCGAGATGCTCGACCAGGCTCGCAGCCACGCTCCGGACGCAAAGCTCCTGCTGCTGACCGCCTATGCCGACACCGACGTCGCCATCAAGGCGATCAACGACATCGGTCTCGACTACTATCTGCTCAAGCCCTGGGACCCTCCGGCGGAGCGGTTGTACCCCATCGTGGACGACCTGCTGGGCGACTGGCAGCAGGGACACCCGCGAGACACCGCAGACGTACGGGTGGTCGGGCATCGCTGGTCGGAGCGCAGCCACGAGGTCAAGACCTTCCTCGCCCGAAACCACGTGCCCTATCAATGGCTCGACGTCGACCGGGATGAGGAGGCGGGCCGGCTCCAACGGCTCGCACGCGCAGCCGTCGACGATCTCCCGCTCGTGCTCGTGCCTCGTGAGACCCTCCGCTCCCCCTCCGTCCTCGATCTCGCCGGGGCGCTCGGGCTCCACACGCGCGCCGAGCAACCGCTGTACGACCTCGCCATCGTCGGCGGCGGGCCGGCCGGCCTCGCCGCAGCGGTGTACGCAGCGTCAGAGGGTCTGCGGACCGTCGTTGCCGAGCGAGAGGCACCCGGTGGCCAGGCCGGGCAGAGCGCCTCCATCGAGAACTACCTCGGCTTCCCGCGTGGTCTGTCCGGGGCAGACCTCACTCACCGTGCCGTCGCCCAGGCCGCGCGTTTCGGTGCGGAGATGGTGCTGGCCCGCGACGCCGTCGGCCTCGACACGCGCGGACCGGTGCAGGCCGTGCGATTCGACGACGCGATGGAACTGGAGGCGCGGGCGGTGCTCGTGGCGACCGGAGTGTCGTACCGACGGCTGGAGGCGCCCGGCTTGGCTGCGCTCACCGGGCGAGGCGTCTACTACGGCGCAACTGCAAGCGACGCGGCTCAGTGCCGGGGCGACGAGGTGTACGTCGTCGGTGCCGCGAACTCGGCCGGCCAGGCCGCCCTGAACCTCGCCCGGTACGCGAAACGGGTCGTCCTCGTCGTCCGTGGCGGTGCGCTCGAGGCCACCATGTCGGTCTATCTGGTCGCGCGTGTCCGCAAGACGCCCAACATCGAGGTCCTGTTGCGCAGCGAGGTGGTCGCGGCTCGCGGCGGTGGTCACCTGGAGGCCATCACGCTGGCCGACCGGGACACCCACGAGACCTGCGAGGCGCCGACCAGCTGGCTGTTCGTGTTCATCGGTGCGTCCCCCCGGACCGACTGGCTGGGCGCCGGCGTGGTCCGCGACGAGCTGGGGTTCGTCGTGACCGGTCCTGACCTGCTGGCCTCCCAACGTTCCGAGCCCTGGGCGCTCACCCGGGCGCCGTTCGCCCTGGAGACCAGCCTGCCCGGAGTCTTCGCGGCCGGCGATGTTCGGCTGGACTCCATGAAGCGGGTGGCCTCGGCGGTCGGTGAGGGAGCCATGTCGGTGTACCTCGTACACCGGTACCTGGCGACGATGTGATGGACCTCGACGACCTCCGTCCACTGGGCCTGTTCGACGGGCTCGGCGACGACCAGCTGTCCCAGCTGCTCGCCGTCGGAGCCGACATCGAGTTCCGGGCAGGCGACGAGCTCTTCCGCGAAGGCGCTCCCGCCACCTTCTGGTGGGTCCTCGTTGCCGGCCGGGTCGACCTCGTGCGACACGTCGGTCGGGAGGAGACACACCTCGGAGCCATGGATGTGCCCGGCCGCTGGGCAGGTGGGTTCCGGGCCTGGGACGACCATGGCGTCTACCTCGCGACCGGTCGCGCATCGGTCGGCGGCCGCGCCCTGCGCGTACCTGCCTCGGCCCTGCGGGACTGGACGAGCGCTTGGTTCCCTTTCGGTGCGCACCTCATCGAGGGGCTGTTCAGGACGGCGCGCAACTTCGAGTCCGTGACCCGGCAGCGAGAGGCGCTGGTCGCCCTGGGCACGCTCGCGGCCGGCCTCGCGCACGAGATCAACAACCCGGCCGCAGCGGCGACCCGAGCCGTCGACTCCTTGGAGG
>JALYQN010000071.1 GCA_030855835.1 Actinomycetota bacterium
CACCCACTCGTACCGATCCGACGGCACCGACAGCCCCAAGAACCTGGTCCACGCCGCTGCGGCCGCCGGGTTGGATGTGGTCGCTCTCACCGACCACGACAGCGCTGCCGGCTGGGACGAGGCGTCGGCGGCAGCCGCCGAGGTAGGCATCGGCTTCGTCCCGGGCATGGAGGTCTCCTGCACGCTGGGCTCTGGTGCAGGCAGTGGCTCCGTGCACCTGCTGGCGTACGGCGTCGACCCCCGGCAACCCATGCTGGCTGCAGAGCTCGACCAGGTGGTCGCCGGCCGGGAGGACCGGCTGCCCGGGACCCTGCATCGGCTGCGGAGACTGGGCATCGATATCGACGCAGACGACGTACGCGCCGTCGCCGGCGAGGCGGCTGCACTCGGCCGCCCACACGTCGCCGATGCGCTCGTTGCGGCTGGGGTGGTGGCCGACCGGCAGGAGGCGTTCGTCCGCTATCTCATGCCGGGCAAGCCCGCGTACGTACCGCGCTATTCTGCGCCACTGCGCGAGATGCTTGCCCTGGTGCGGGCCGCGGGGGGCGTGTCGGTCGTCGCGCACCCGTGGGCGCGGGGGAGCCGCCGGCTCCTGACCCCGGCCACGCTGGCCGAGCTGGCGCGGCTCGGGCTCACCGGTGTCGAAGTGTGGCACCGGAACCACACCGGTCACGACTGGCGCGAGCTGGGCACTCTGGCCGCTGATCTCGGGCTGGTCGCGACCGGCGCGAGCGACTTCCACGGGCTGGGCAAGGTCGACCACGAGCTCGGCTGCCACACCACCCCGGTGCCCCAGCTGCACCGGCTGCTGGCCGCCATGGAGCGCGCTGCCGGCGCGGCCCGCGACGTCGACCCGTCCGTACGCCCCGCGGCTGCGGTGCTGCGGTGAGCTCGGTGGTCGACGCTACATTGCTGACCGAGGTGTTCATCACCTTGTTCGTGATCATGGACCCGCCGGGAACGGTGCCGATCTTTCTCGCGCTCACCAGCGGCCAGTCACCCGCCGCTCGCCGTCGAGCAGCCTGGCAGGCGGTGACGGTGTCGCTGGTCGTCATCGTTGCGTTCGCGCTGTTCGGGCGGCAGTTGCTGGGCTACCTCGACATCTCGCTGCCCGCCCTGCAAGGCGCCGGTGGGCTGCTGCTGCTGCTTGTGGCGCTGGAGCTGCTGACCGGGAGAGGGGATGAGCCGAGCGCGGCTGCGAAGGTCAACGTGGCGATGGTGCCGCTCGGCACCCCGCTGCTGGCTGGGCCGGGCGCCATCGTCGCCACCATGGTGTTCGTCGAGCGGATCGACGACACCGCGGCCCTGGTGGCGGTGATGGCCGGCATCGTCGGCGTGCACGTGGTGCTCTGGATCTCGATGCGCTACTCGGTCGCGATCCTGCGACTTCTCGGGGACTCCGGGGTCACCCTGGTCACGCGCATCAGCGGTCTGCTGCTGTCGGCGATCGCCGTGCAACTGGTCGCCGACGCAGTACGCGCCTTCATCGCCGGCGAGGGCTGAGGCGTCGCCGGTGCGCCGGGAAAGCACCCGCAGGTCGAGACATCGTTGTCGGTGGCGGGCGCTGTCAGCGGTCGCTCGGAGCGGCGCGTCCGACCAGCGTGGCCGGGGCGACCCGGGCCAGCCGGGACAGCAGCCGGTAGCGCCGCGACGGCACCGAGACCCGTACGCCACGGGCAAGGTCACGCAGGGCGGCCGCGACCACCGCGTCAGGATCCAGCCACATCCAGGCCGGGATGCCGTCCATGTCGGCGTCCATCCGCTGGTGGAACTCGGTGCGCACGAAGCCCGGGCACAGCGCCATCGCCTGGACCCCGTCCCGGCGGTAGGCGAGGTCGAGCCATCGGGTGAAGCTGGTCAGCCACGCCTTGTGCGCGCCGTACGTCCCGCGCGGGATCCACCCGGCCACACTGGACACGTTGATGATCGACCCGCGCTGCCGGTCACGCATGCCTGGCAGTGCGGCGTGGCACAGCCGCAACGGCGCACGCACGAGCACGTCGAGCGCTCGCTCCTCCTCCGCGAGGTCGTTGTCGCCGAAGCCCAGGCGCTGCCCGAAACCGGCGTTGTTGACCAGCAGGTCGACCGGGTGGCTCGGCTCGGACAGCAGCGCGCACACGGCGTCGGTGCCCGCGTCGGTCGCCAGGTCCGCAGTGACAACATCGGCGCCGACACCGTGCCGCGAGCGCAGCTCGTCCGCGAGCTCGCCGAGCCGTCGCTGGTCACGGGCGACGAGGATGACCTCGTCGCCGCGGGCCGCCAGCGCCGTCGCGAAGGCACGCCCGATCCCGGCAGTCGCACCCGTCACGACAGCGCGGGACCGGCTCGCCTGGGGGACCATCACCGCAGCATCTCGGCAGACGGGCCGGCCGGCAACGCGGCCCGCCCCGGTGCGGCACACTGGCGGCGATGGGCACCACGCTGGCGGTCGCCAACCAGAAGGGCGGCGTAGCGAAGACGACGACGGTCGCCTCGCTCGGCGCGGCCCTGGTCGAGCTCGGACAGCGGGTGCTGCTCGTCGACCTGGACCCGCAAGCCTCGCTGACGTTCGCCCTGGGGATCGACCCGGAGGATCTCGAGGCGTCGGTGCACCAGGTGCTTCTCGGCGAGGACAAGGTCGCCAGCGTGCTGCTGACCGTCGACGACGGGCCCGACCTGCTGCCGGCCACCATCGACCTGGCCGCCGCCGAAGCCCAGCTGCTCACTCGCACCGGGCGCGAACACGTGCTCCGGGTAGCCCTGGAGCAGGTGGCCGGGGACTACGACTGGATCCTGCTGGACTGCCCACCGTCGTTGGGAGTTCTGACCGTGGCGGCGCTGTCGGCCGCCGACCAGGTGCTGGTGCCGCTGCAGTGCGAGACGCTGTCGCACCGAGCGGTCGGGCAACTGCTGGACACCATCTATGACGTACGGCGCTTCACCAACCGCGACCTGCAGGTGCTCGGCGTTCTGCCCACCCTGTACGACGGGCGTACGCAGCACGCCCGTGCGGTGCTCGCGGCGATCTCCACGACGTACGACCTGCCCGTGCTCGAGCCGCCGGTGCCGAAGACCATCCGGTTCGCCGAGGCACCGGCGATCGGCAGGTCCATCCTGTCCACCGCCCGCAGTCACCGCGGCGCGAAGGCGTACCGCGAGGTGGCCGGTAAACTTCTGACACTCGTGTGAGAGCGGATCCGGCCGCAGCGCGACCGGTGTCGTGAGCCGGCCGTCCGGGCCGTGGTCGCTAGCATGAGGCACCATGGCTGACCGGCGCGCACGCGCACACCCACCGCTGCGGGTCCGCCCCTTGCGCGTCGCGGTGTTCGTGGCGTCACTCGGACTCACCCTTGCCACCGCCCTGATCGCGGTTGGCGGCATGGTCGCCGGAGCGCCGCCCGTCCGGGCCGCATCAGTCAGCTCAGCGGACCCGCGCGACGCGGAGCCACCGGCACCGGTCGACCCCCAGCTGCCGCCGGGATTCTCGGTGACCGGTGCCGTGACCCGGCTCAGCGCCGGCCTCGAGGCAGCGGTGCAGCGAGCCCTGGCGCTCGAGCCACCGCCGCGGTCCGGCACCGGCCGGCGGGTCGTGTTCGACGAGTCTGCCCAGCAGGTGTGGCTGGTACGCGACGACGAGTCCGTGCACGCGACCTACCCGGTGTCGGGTTCGGTGCACGACAACCTCGAGCCCGGAACGTACGCCGTCTACTCGCGTGCGCGGGAGGCCGTCGGCTTCGACTACCGCAGTTCCATGGAGTACATGGTGCGCTTCACGCAGGGCGACACCGCGGCCATCGGGTTTCACGACATCCCGGTCGACGACCAGGGCCGGCCGGTCCAGAGTGTGACCGAGCTGGGCACCCCGACCTCGTCCGGGTGCATCCGCCAGCGCGAACGCGATGCGCTCCTGTTGTGGCGCTTCGCCCCGGTCGGCACCACAGTCACCGTCGTGGCCTGAGCCGACCTTAACGCGGCCCGGCGTCTGCCCGGGCGCGAGGCGGCTCGATCACTCCGGCTGAACGGTGCTCGGACCGGCGCCCGATCCCGAGCCGGAGCGCCCGCGGCGGCGGCGGCGCGAGGACCGCTCCCCGTCTGCTGCTGACGCGCTCTCGGTCGTGCCGGAGGAGGAGGTTGCTCCGGAGACTCCCGCCGCCTCGACCGGGG
>JALYQN010000083.1 GCA_030855835.1 Actinomycetota bacterium
TTCATGTACTTTCTGGTTGAGGGCTTCCTGACCGAAAGGTTGAGCAGGATTACCCCTTGGGTGGATTGGGACGATGCGGTGCTCGCCGGTAGCCTGACCATGGTGTTCGCGGTCGTGGTGGCAGTGACCCCGACACTCGTGATGACACGCAAATACCTGGATGTGTGACCTCGGTCGACTACCGTCGAACCGTCGGGTGACCAGACGCGCACCGGTACCTGACAGTTCCCGCACAGCCGAACCGAGAGCGACACCGTGGACCGAGACTTCCCCATCGGTCGACCGCGCCGCCCCGCGTCCCGACGCGGTGTCCGCGCCGTCGTCGTCAGCCTGACTGCCCTGGTGCTGGCCGCGTCCGCGATCGGTCCGGCCGCTGCCGACCGTGAGGACGAGCTCGAAAACCGCGCCGAGCAGCTGGGTGGCAGCATCGACCAGCAGCACGGCGAGCTGGCCCACTCCAGCCGGATGCTGCAGCGGGCCACCGCCGAGCTGCGCTCCTCGCAGGTCCGGCTGGCCGACGCCCGCGATGTTCTCGCCACGACCCTCGGGCGCCTCGCCGCTGCCGAGGAGCTCGACCAGCAGATGCGGTTGGCGCTGGCCCGGGCCGAGGATCGGCTGGCGGTCGCCGAGGCCGACCTGGCCGACGCCGAGGCGGTGGTCACCGATACGCAGGACGAGATCGAACGGTTCGCGGTCCAGTCCTATGCGACCAGCGACCCCAGCCTGATCAGCATGGAGGCGGTCCTCGACGGCGACAGCCCGCTCGCGTTCACCGAGATGATGTCGTCGGCTGAGTCAGTCGTAGCGGCGCAGACGGCGACGATGGACGAGCTCGACGTCGCACGGGTGCTGCTGACGCTGCGTGAGGAGCAGGTGCAGGCGCTACGCGACGAGGTCGCCGTCCAGCGCCAGCTCGCGGCCGACAACCTCGACCTCAAGCAGGCACTGGCGGCCGACGCGCGCGCCGACCGACGAGCCGTGCAACAACTGGTCGAGGAGAGACGGGCCGCCAGGCTGCAGTCCCAGCGCGCCCGCGCGCACGACCTGCGGATCCTGCGCGAGATGGAGCGGGAGCGCGGGCAGGTTCGTGACCTGCTCTCGCAGCTGCGCGTCGAGGAGCTGGAGGAGCTGCAGGAACTGCAGGAACTGCAGGAACTGCAGGCGTCGCCCGAGTCCGGTGCCGCCTCGAGCGGCGGCAGCGGCTTCTTCGACTCGCCGGTCCCCGGCTCGTACGTGACGTCCCCGTACGGCATGCGGATGCACCCGATTCTGCGGGTATACAAGCTCCATGACGGCATGGACCTCAGCGCCGGCTGCGGGGTCCCGATCGTCGCGCCGGCCGACGGTGAGGTGGTCGCGCAGTACTACAACGCCGGTTACGGCAATCGCCTGCTGATCTCGCACGGCACGGCGGACGGCGTCGCCCTGGCGACGTCGTACAACCACCTGTCGGAGTACGCGACGACGGTGGGTCAGCAGGTCGAGCGTGGAGACGTCATCGGCTACGTCGGCACCACGGGCTACTCCACCGGCTGCCACCTGCACTTCATGGTGTACGAGAACGCCGCCACCGTCGACCCGGCCGGATGGCTCTGAGCCCTACCGCTGTTGCCCCGCCAGCGCCCGAACGCGGTTGCGGTGTACGGGACAATGCAGGCATGTCCAGGGAGCAGGGCCGTCAGCTCGTCGCGCAGAACAGGAAGGCGCGCTACGACTACCAGATCTCCGACACCTGGGAGGCCGGCCTGGTTCTGACCGGCACCGAAGTGAAGTCGCTGCGCGCCGGGCGCGCCTCCCTGATCGACGGCTTCGCGGAGATCGACGGCGGTGAGGCGTGGCTGCTGGGAGTGCACATTCCGGAGTACACGCAGGGCACCTGGACCAATCACACCCCGCGCCGCCGGCGCAAGCTGCTGTTGCACCGCGCCGAGATCGACCGGATCGGGGCGAAGATCGCCGAGAAGGGATTCACGCTGGTGCCGCTTTCGCTGTACTTCTCCGGCGGCCGGGCGAAGGTCGAGATCGGCCTGGGCAAGGGCAAACGGTCGTACGACAAGCGGCATGCCATGGCCGCCCGCGACGCCCGCCGTGAGACCGAACGTGCCCTCGGCCGCCGCGGCAAGGGCATGCGCATCAAGGGCATGTGACCGGTGATCCGATGGCGGTACGATGGGTAGGGCCGTACGGCGTCGGAGATCTCGGAACCGCGCGGGCCGGTTGACAACAACACAAGGGGCTGAACGGTTTCGACTTCGGTCGTGCGGTTCAGGAGAAGCGGGCCGAGGACCCACGGTCATCTCGTGAACGATCCGTGGAACCTTATAAGTGCCAAGGCTAAGCGCACTGACTTCGCTCTCGCTGCCTGAGCAGTGAACGAAGGGTCGGCCCGGGAGCGCCTCCGTCCCGGTAGCCGGCCTCATCTAGGAGGCTCACCACCACGACCCGGCCGCGGGGACGTGGTGGGACACCAACAGCGGCTGAGCCTGTCGGCGACGTGTTCGTGCGAGCGCCGGGGCTGAGAAGACGTCGTCACGAACTGCGCCCGGAGAATGCCTGAGTCGGCGTCGGAGGACGCGGGTTCGATTCCCGCCAGCTCCACCAGACTCACTCGCGCATCTGATGCGTGACACGCACGACGCGAGACGTCGACGCGACAATGCTGCGCGAGCTCAAACGCAGGCAGCGGCGGGAGAACAAGACCCTCGGGTAGCTGGTGTCCGAGCTGTTGCCCCGTCAGCCTGGTCAGCCCCGACCCCGGCCGACTCAGGAGTCCGACCACGGCCGCGTCACTGCGCAACACAAGACGCGCAGGGCCGACTTGGGTGTGGGAGTCTCGCAGCGATCGCCGCAGCAGTCGGCGACGCCGTCGAGGAAGGAAGAATTCCATGACCACGACCCCGGACGAACCGCTGCGCGACGAGGAGATGGAGACCACCGGCACGGGAGGTTCCGGATCGGGTCCTCAG
>JALYQN010000104.1 GCA_030855835.1 Actinomycetota bacterium
GGATCGGGGGCGGCGGGATCGGGGGCGGCGGGATCGGGGGCGGCGGGATCGTTGACCCCGTCCTGGTCCTCCAGTCGGGACCGAAGCGCACCCAGCACCCTGGCCGCCTGCGCCAGCGGGGCGTTGAACATGTAAGCGGCGTTCTGCAACGACGCCTGCAGCGCGCCCGCGAGCCTGGCCAGCAGGACCTCACGGGACTCCAGGTCGGCCATCCGGGAGATCTCCGCGGCACCGACCGGCCGGCCGTCGAGCACGCCACCCTTGATCACCAGCGGCTGGTGCAGTCGGGCGAAATCGCGCAGCCCCTTGGCGGCCAGCACCGGATCACCGGTGATGAAGGCGATGGCCGACGGTCCGACCAGCAGCTCGTCCAAACCGTCGACGCCGGCGTCGCGCGCCGCGATCCTGGTCAGGGTGTTCTTCACGATGGTGTACGTGGCGTCGTCCCCGAGCACGCGGCGCAGCTCTTGCAGCTGCTGGACGCTGAGGCCTCGGTACTCGGTGAGGACTGCGCCTGCCGACCGGGTGAACTGGTCGCTCATCTCGGCGACCGCGGCTGCCTTGTCCGGACCTACCATGACGCTCCTGTTCTGGACCAAATGACGAACGGCCCGGCGCAGGAGGCTCGGGGCGCAGGCACGCACATGAGTGGGTGCCGCTGTCTCGGTCCACCTGCGCTGGTCGCCCGCTGTCGCGGAACCTTCGGCCACGTCCGCCAGGGGCGGGGTGACGACCGGCGGTCTTCGGCGAGCTTGATCGTACGGCACCGAGGCACCCGACCCGCGAGCAGGGGCTACCGGCCGGTCCGAGAGCGGCGCCGTCGCGAACAGCCGGGCCGCCGCGCACATCGCGACACCGAGCCAGTGCGGGCTCCTACGCCCAGGGACTTTTTCCCTGGCGCCACCGTCGTCGTACTGGGGCTCAGTCGTTCTCGTCAGCTGCTGCCACGTTGCGGGTGCGGTTGGCGTCGACGACGATGCCGGGGCCCATGGTGGTGGACATGGTGATCTTCTTCAGGTAGCGGCCCTTGGAGCTGGCCGGCTTGAGCCGGAGCACCTCCTCCAGCGCGGCGGCGTAGTTGTCCGCCAGCTGGCTCTGGCTGAACGACGCCTTGCCGATGATGAAGTGCAGGTTCGCGTGCCGGTCCACCCGGAACTCGATCTTGCCGCCCTTGATGTCGGTGACCGCCTTGGCAACGTCGGGCGTGACCGTGCCGGTCTTGGGGTTGGGCATCAGCCCACGCGGCCCGAGGACCCGCCCCAGCCGGCCGACCTTGCCCATCATGTCCGGCGTGGCCACGACTGCGTCGAAGTCGAGCCAGCCGCCGGAGATCCGCTCGACGAGATCGTCGGCACCCACGTGGTCGGCCCCCGCCTGCCGCGCAGCCTCGGCCTTGTCTCCGGTGGCGAAGACCAGCACGGTCGCGGTCTTGCCGGTGCCGTGCGGGAGGTTGACCGTGCCGCGCACCATCTGGTCGGCCTTGCGCGGGTCGACGCCCAACCGCATGGCCACGTCGACGGTGGGGTCGAAGGATGTGGTCGCGGTCTCCCTGGACAGCGTCACCGCCTGGTACGGCGAGTAGACAGCGGACTTGTCGATCCTGCCCGCCGCCTGGCCGTACTTCTTGCCGTGCTGACTCATCTCTGGTCCTTTCACCAGTTGTGGTCATCCGGGCGCTGAGGCGCCCTGCCACATGTTGCTGCCACTACTCGCTGTCTGCCGGTGCTGCTCACCGGTCGACGGTGACTCCCATCGATCGGGCGGTGCCCTCGACGATCTTCATCGCCGCGTCGAGGTCGTTGGCGTTCAGGTCGGGCAGCTTGGTGGTGGCGATCTCGCGCACCTGATCGCGGTTGAGCCGGGCGACCTTGTCCCGCTGAGGGACCGCCGACCCCTTGGACAGTCCGGCCGCCTTCTTGATCAGCTCAGCGGCCGGGGGCGTCTTGGTGACGAACGTGAATGACCGGTCCTCGAAGATCGTGATCTCGACCGGGATGACGTTGCCACGCATGGGCTCGGTGGCGGCGTTGTACGCCTTGCAGAACTCCATGATGTTGACGCCGTGCGGGCCGAGGGCGGTGCCGACGGGCGGGGCGGGGGTGGCCTGGCCGGCCTGCAGCTGCACCTTGACCAGCGCGGCGATCTTCCTTTTTCTGGGGGGCATGGTGACGTCCTCGGGTCGGGCCTGGGTCTGGACCGGATGCGGTAGGGCGGTCAAGCCCGCTGGATCTGGGTGAAGCTGAGCTCGACCGGGGTCTCGCGCCCGAAGATCTCGACCAGTGCCTTCACCCGCTGCGCGTCCACGTTCAGCTCGGTGATCGTGGCGTGCAGCGTAGCGAATGGGCCGTCGACAACCATTACGGAGTCGCCGGCGCCGAAGTCGGTGAACTCAACCTTCGCCTGCTTCTTGGGCTGCTGTGGCGATCCGGCGGTCGAGGTGGCTGCCACCTCGGCCTCGACAGCGGGCGCGAGCATGGCCTCCACCTCGTCCAGGCTCAGCGGCACCGGCTGGTGGCTGTGCCCGACGAACCCGGTTACCGATGGGGTGTGCCGCACTGCCGCCCAGGACTCGTCGGTGAGATCCATCCGGACCAGCACGTAACCCGGCAGCACGGTTCGCTTGACCATCCGGCGCTGGCCGTTCTTGATCTCGGCCACCTCTTCGACCGGGACCCGCACCTCGTAGATGAACTCCTCCATGTTGAGCGAGGCCCGCCGGCTCTCGACGTTCGCCTTCACCCGGTTCTCCATGCCGGAGTACGTGTGCACCACGTACCAGTCGCCGGGCTGTGACCACAGCGTGTCGCGAAAGTCCTGCAGCGGGTCAGGCTGAGCCTCGACGTCGGGCTTCGCGAGCTCGGCTGCCTCGGCATCGGCGACCACGTCAGCCTGCTCGGCGTCCACGGTGAGCGCCTGGGCCTCGGCCTCCAGCTCGAGCTCCTCGTCGGCCGCGGCCAGGCCGGCCTCGACCTCCACCACCTCGAGGTCCTGCTCGAGGTCCGACTCGGGTTCAGGCTTGGTTTCGGGCTCGGGTTCGCGTTCGATGGCCTGGTCGAGCGCCGACTCAGCGCCTGGCGTGCCCACGCCGGCGTCGTCGGCGTGCAGGTCTGGTTGATCGGTCTCGGGGGACTGCTGGGACACGTCTGCTCCGTCACCTTCACTTGCGGTATCCACGCTTACACCTTGCACATTATCGATCACACGCGGAACCTGTCGCCCCGCTGGTGGGCTCAGGCGAAGATTTCGAACACCGCCTTGCCGAAGGCGAAGTCCAGGCCCGACACGTAGGCCATCATCACCAGCACGAACACCAGCACGACGAAGAAGTACGTCACGACCTGCTGCCGCGTCGGCCACACCACCTTGCGCAGCTCGGCGACCACCTGGCGCAGGAACAGACCGGGAGGGGTGCGGTCACGGTCCTGCCCGCTGCTGACGGGCGTCGTGGAGCGGGTGTCGCTCACGGTGTCCACCTGCTTCGCGTCGGGTCGATCGGGCTTGGTCCGCAGGGCACGAGGGACTCGAACCCCCAACCTTCGGTTTTGGAGACCGATGCTCTGCCAGTTGAGCTAGTGCCCTAGGTAGTGGCACGACAAGACCAGGGTGTGAGCCACCAGCCGCAAAGTGTACGCGCAGCCGTCGGCGGGAGTCGAACGACAGACCCGCCCGGCACCCGCCCGGCACCCGCCCGGCCGAGTCCTCCGGGCACCGATCCTCCGGGCACGGCATGCCACGATGGGCCCATGAGCGAGCAGACTCACGAGCCGTCCGTTCGGCCCGGTTCAGCGCCGCGGCGCCGGGTGTCCGCCCGCGTCGGCGGCATCGCCGAGTCGGCCACGCTCGCGGTCGATGCCCGGGCCAAGGCGCTCAAGGCCGAGGGCAGGCCGGTGATCGGCTTCGGCGCCGGCGAGCCCGACTTCCCGACGCCTGACCACATCGTCGAGGCGGCGGCGGCGGCGTGCCGGGACCCGATGAACCACCGCTACAGCCCCGCTGGGGGCCTCCCCGAGCTGAAGGAGGCCATAGCGGCCAAGACCGGTCG
>JALYQN010000107.1 GCA_030855835.1 Actinomycetota bacterium
GACGAGCAACGCCAGCAGCGGCGGGCGGCAAAGGCTGCGGTCCAGGAGGAGGCACGCGCTGCCAAGGAGCGACTGGTGGTCGAGGCGGAGAAGCTGGCCACCTCCGACGACTGGCGGGGCGGGGTCGACGAGCTCGGTCGGATGATGGATGCGTGGCGGCAGCTTCCGCGCATCGACCGAGGCACCGACGACGCGTTGTGGCGGCGCTTCTCCTCGGCTCGTACGGCCTACAGCCGCCGACGCAAGACCCACCTCACCGAGGTCCACCAGCTGCGCGACCGCGCCCGCGAGATCAAGCGCCGACTGGCCGACGAGGCGGACCAGCTCGCCGACTCGACCGAGTGGGGGCCGACCGCGGCTCGCTTCCGCGACCTGATGCGCCAGTGGAAGGAGGCAGGGTCGGCGCCGCACCGCGACGAGGAGAGGCTGTGGCGGCGCTTCCGTGCCGCGCAGGACACCTTCTTCGGTGCACGCGATGCCCAGTCTGCGAAGGCTGACGCGACATTCGCCGTCAACGCGGAGAGCAAGCTGGCCCTGCTGGTCGAGGCGGAGCGGCTGCTACCGGCGAGCGACGTTCGGGCTGCGCGGGCGCGGTTCCGGGAGATTGCCGCGCGCTGGGACGCCGCCGGCAAGGTGCCCCGGGAGCGGGTGCGAGAGCTGGACGGCCGGATGCGAGCCGTGGAGCAGGCGTTGCAGGCGGCCGAGCAGGAGCATGCGCGGCGGGACAACCCGGAGGCACGGGCTCGGGCCGAGGCGGCCGTCGCCCAGCTCGAGGCGTCCCTGACCGGGCTGCGCCAGCGGGCCGCGGCGGCCTCTGCCGCTGGTGACGACCGATCGCTGGCCGAGGCGAACGCTGCGATCGAGGCGCGCGAGGTGTGGCTCGACCAGGCGCGAGCCACCCTCAGCGACGTCTCCTAGGAGGCCCAGCTGCCGAGGGACGCAGGACCGCTCGCCGGCGTCATTGGGTGACCCGGTACACGTCGAACACCCCGTCGACGTGACGTACTGCCGCCAGCACGTGGTCGAGGTGGGCCGGGTCGCCCATCTCGAAGGTGAACTTCGACTTGGCGATGCGGTCCCGCCCGGTTTGCAGGTTCGCCGACAAGATGTTGACGTGCTGGTCCGACAGCGACCGGGTGATGTCGGACAGCAGCCGCGCCCGGTCCAGCGCCTCCACCTGGATGGCCACCAGGAACACGCTCTGCGCAGACGGTGCCCACTCGACCTCCAGCATCCGCTCGGGCTGGGCACTGAGGCTTGCCACGTTCGGACAGTCGCCCCGGTGCACCGACACCCCTGCGCCTCGCGTCACGAACCCGACGATCCGATCCCCGGGCACCGGCGTGCAGCAGCGCGCGAGCTTGACGAGGACGTCGCTCATGCCGTGCACGACCACCCCGGCGTCGCCGCGTGGTGCCGGGCGCCGCCGGTCGATCTCGGTCGGCACTACCGCCTCGGCGAGATCCTCCTCCGAGCCGGCCTCCCCGCCGTGCATCTCCATGACCCGGCGAACCACGTTCTGCGCACCCACGACGCCCTCGCCGACCGCGGCGTACAGCGCCGACACGTCGAGCAGGTGCAGGTCCTCGGCGACGCTCGCGAGCGTGCCGTGGCTGAGCAGCCGCTGCAGCGGCAGCCCTTGCTTGCGCATCAGCCGGGCGATGGACTCCTTGCCCCGCTCGATGGCCTCCTCACGGCGCTCCTTGGTGAACCACTGTCGGATCTTGGTGCGCGCCCGTGGGCTCTGCACGAACGTCAGCCAGTCCCGGCTCGGACCCGCGCCCGGCGCCTTGGAGGTGAACACCTCCACCACGTCGCCGTTGTCGAGCCCGCTCTCCAGCGGCACCAACCGGCCGTTGACCCGGGCGCCGATGCACCGGTGCCCCACCTCGGTGTGCACCGCGTACGCGAAGTCCACCGGCGTCGCCCCGGCGGGCAGCGACTGGACGTCGCCGCGTGGCGTGAACACGTACACCTCGTTGGTGTTGATCTCGAAGCGCAGTGAGTCCAGGAAGTCACCCGGGTCGGCGGTGTCCTGCTGCCAGTCGATGACCTGCCGCAGCCACTGCATCTCGGACTGGCTGGCGTCCTTGCTGGCACCACCCTCGCCCCGCATCAGCGGCCGGTCGGTGTCGATCCGCCCGTTGACGTCCTTGTACTTCCAGTGGGCCGCCACCCCGTACTCGGCCCGGCGGTGCATCGAGTACGTCCGGATCTGCAGCTCGACCGGTTTGCCCTGCGGGCCGACGACCGTCGTGTGCAGCGACTGGTACATGTTGAACTTGGGCATCGCCACGTAGTCCTTGAACCGTCCGGGCAGCGGATTCCATCTGCCGTGCAGCACACCGAGGACGGCGTAGCAGTCGCGCACCGACTCGACCAGCACCCGGATCCCGACCAGGTCGTAGATGTCGGTGAACTCCCGGCCGCGCACGATCATCTTCTGGTAGATCGAGTAGTAATGCTTCGGCCGCCCGGTCACGGTGGCCTTGATCTTGGCGTCCTTGAGGTCGGCCGAGACGCCGTCGACCACCGACGCGAGAGACTCGTCGCGGGCCGGCGCCCGCTCGGCGACCAGGCGCACGATCTCGTCGTAGACCTTTGGGTGCAGGGTCGAGAACGCGAGGTCCTCGAGCTCCCACTTGATCGTGTTCATGCCCAGCCGGTGCGCCAGCGGCGCGAAGATCTCCAGCGTCTCGCGCGACTTGCGCTCCTGCGACTCCGCCTTGACGTGCCGCAGGGTACGCATGTTGTGCAGCCGGTCGGCCAGCTTGATGACCAGAACCCGGATGTCCCTACTCATCGCGACGACCATCTTGCGGATGGTCTCGGACTGCGCAGAGTCGCCGTACTTGACCTTGTCCAGCTTGGTGACCCCGTCGACCAGCAGGGCTACCTCGTCGCCGAACTCCTTGCGCACGTTGTCGAGCGTGTACGACGTGTCCTCGACGGTGTCGTGCAGCAGCGAGGCGCACAGCGTCGGGGTGGTCATGCCCAGCTCGGCCAGGATGGTCGTGACCGCGAGCGGGTGGGTGATGTAAGGGTCGCCGCTCTTGCGCCGCTGCCCCGAATGCAGGCGCTCGGCGGTCAGGTACGCCCGCTCGAGCGCGGCCAGGTCGGCCTTCGGGTGGTTGGCCCGCACGATCGCGAACAGCGGCTCGAGCACGGGGTGGGTTACCGGCGCCCGGCTGCCCAGACGGGCGAACCGGTTGCGCATCCGTACTCCGGATGGCGGAGGGACCTGCGTCTCGACCGGCGGCACGTCGACGTTGACCGACCTGTCCTCCGACACGCACACCTCCAGACTGCGGCTGCCCAGTCTAGGCACCGAGCCGGGCAGCGACCCACACCGACGACAGACAGGCCCGCCGCCCCGGCATCGCCGACGTCTCATCGTGGGTCACTGCTGACCGCCGCGACATCAGACCACGCGCAGGGCGTCGCTGTTGAGGCTCCCCAGCCGGGATCGACCGTCGAGGAACGACAGCTCCAGCAGCACCGCGACGCCGCTGACCTGCGCCCCGCAGCGGGTGACCAGCTCGACCGTGGCGGCGACCGTGCCACCGGTGGCGAGCACGTCGTCGACGACCAGCACCCGCTGGCCGGGATGCAGCCCGTCAGTGTGGATCTGCAACGTGGCCTCGCCGTACTCCAGCGCGTACGACACCTCGTGGGTCTCGGCCGGCAGCTTTCCCGCCTTGCGGACGGGAACGAACCCGGCGCCGAGTGCCAGCGCCACCGGGGCGGCCAGGATGAACCCGCGGGCTTCGATCCCCACCACCGCGTCGACCCCGTCGGGCGCGAGCCGCCGAGCGAGATCGGCTAGCGCGGTCACGGTGGTCGCGAAACCCTCGGGGTCGGCGAGCAGCGGCGAGATGTCCTTGAACACCACTCCCGGCTGGGGGAAGTCGGGGATGTCGCGCACCAGCCGGTCGAGGGCGGCGTCGACCGGGGTGGTC
>JALYQN010000124.1 GCA_030855835.1 Actinomycetota bacterium
GGGGCTGCTGCACGATCAGGTGACAGGTTGGCTCACGCAGCCTGAGTGGCTGGCGTGGTCATGATGGTCTCGAACTCGATGGGGGTCAATCGGCCGAGGGCGTCTTGCCTGCGGCGCCGGTGGTAAGTCCTCTCGATCCAGGTCACGATGGCGATCCGGAGCGCTTCGCGGGTGGCCCAGGAACGCCGGTCCAGGACGTTCCTCTGGAGCAGGGAGAAGAAGCTCTCCATGGCCGCGTTGTCGCCCGCCGCCCCCACCCGACCCATTGAGCCGACCATGTCGTGGCGGCCGAGGGCGCCTACGAGCTTGCGGCTGCGAAATTGGCTGCCCCTGTCGGTGTGCAGGATGCAGCCGGCCACGTCGCCACGGCGAGCGACGGCGCTGTTCAGTGCATTCACCGCGATCCTCGACTTCATCCTCGAGTCGATCGAGTAGCCCACGATCCGGTTGGAGTAGACGTCCTTGATCGCGCAGAGGTAGAGCTTGCCCTCGCCGGTCCAGTGCTCGGTGATATCGCTGAGCCACAGCTGCTTTGGGGCGTCGGCGGTGAACTCGTGCCGAACCCGGCCCTTGTCGTCGACCACGGCACACAGGTCGTCGTGGACCGGCGGGCCGGGCTTCTTCCCGTTCTTCGGTCGCTTCTTGCCAAACGCCGACCACCAGCCGTTCTCCGAGCAGATCCGCCACGCGGTCCGGTCCGCCATCGGCTCCCCGGTGTCGCGGGCCTCATCGACCAAGAACCGGTAGCCAAACTCGGGGTCGTCATTGTGGGCGTCGAACAGCGCGTCGGCCCGGTAAGCCTCCTCGAGTTCAGCATCAGTGACCGGCTGCTCGAGCCAGCGGTAGTAGGGCTGGCGGGCCAACCCGAGCACCCGGCACGTCACCGCCACCGGCACCCGGACGGGTGCGTCGGTGGCGGCCAGCTCGCGGACGAGCGGGCAGCTCATTTTCCCGGCAGGTTGGCCTGCGACAAATACGCCGCAGCTCGGCGCAGGACCTCGTTCTCCTGCTCCAGCAACCGGACCCGCTTCCTCAGCTCACGCTCGGTCGCCGGCTGCTGCGGATCACCCAACCGGACGCCGTCCTCACGATCGGCCTTGGCCAGCCAGTTGTTCAGGCACGACTCGCTGATGCCGAAGTCGGCAGCGATCTGCTTCAAATGGGCGCCCGGTTCACGACTCCGGGCAACCCGGATCACGTCCTCCCGGAACTCCTTGGAATACGGCTTCGGCATGCTGCACATCCTCTCCTGCGGCACCTCTCGGCACCGCAGCTGATGTGTCACCTATCCGCGCAGCAACCCCCACTGGCGACCTGAACCGTCAACGACGACAGGGTCCACGTCACCCACCCTGAGCCCTCCTCTGACGGTGGCCACGAGAAACTGCCCGGAGACGGCCATGAAACCGCCCGCTGACGGTCACGAGAATTGCCCGGTGGCGGCCGTGAGATCTGCCCGACACGTTGTCGTCTGCCTCGCCGCGTCCCGCGGTTGAGGCCCCTCCTCAGGTGCGCTGGTCGTGCTGAAGCGCCGATCGCTCCCTGAGGAGGGACTACTTGAAGTCTGCAGAGGAAGTCATGGAGATTTTGGAAGCGTATGACCTGACGGGTTCGTTTCGTGACGCCGCCGAGCTGGCGGGGTGTTCGCATCACACGGTCGCTGCTCATGTTGCCGCTCGGGAGGCGGGTGCGCTGTCGGACCGGGCTGCGGCTCGCCGGCAGCTGATCGATGAGTGGTGTATGCCGGTTCGGCGCGGACCACCCGCCGGGCGGTTGCGATTATGAAGAGGGACTACCGCAAGGGGCGGGTCCGGGTGCACCGGCCCTGGGTGACCGAGCCGGGAATGTGGCTGCAGTACGACTTCGGTGACGGGCCGGTCATCGACGGTGTGAAGACGACGCTGTTCTGCGCCTGGTTGGCGTGGTCACGGTTCCGGGTGGTGCTGGCGATCCGGGATAAGACGATGCCGAGTGTGTTCGCCGCCCTGGATGTGACGCTGCGGCGCCTGGGTGGTGCACCGACCTATGTGCTCACGGATAACGAGAAGACCGTCACCGTTGAGCATGTCGCGGGGATGGCGGTCCGCAACCCGCAGATGGTTGCCTTAGCACTACGGCGTCACGGTGCACACCTGTGAACCGGCCGACCCGGCCACGAAGGGCGGCAGCGAGTCGACGGTGAAGCTGGCCAAGGCCGACCTGGTGACACCAACCTGCTTGAGGCCTACAGGACAAGGTGTGTTCGTTGGTGATGATCGGCGTCCGCGCCGACGGACCAAAGGAATTGATCGCGCTGGCTGTTGTCCATGCGGTTGGTGGCGTGCACTAGCGCGTCGAGGTGCTCATCGTCGGTCATGTTGATCTGCTCGGTGTAGGAGAGCAGGTAGACGTTCATCCCCCGTCGGAGGCGCTCACGGACCTGACTTGGCTCCAGCACGTGGTGTGCAGTCGCACACGATGCGAGAGCAGCGCGAGTGAAGCGTCTGGTGCGTCATCCGGGTCTCTGGCGCCCGCAGCACCCCCGCGATGCCGTACAGGTGGTCCGCGGTGTGCTGCAGCAGGATGAACGGCAGCAGCAGCACTTCCTGGACGGGATGGTCGCCCCAGACTCCTGCGTAGGCGTAGTCATCCTGCAGCTCGGTGTGGCCGGCGTTCCGGTCCAAGGAGGGTCGGAGCGTTCAAGGAAGATGCTGAGCTCGGCTGCGAGCCCGCTCACGTGTTGAGCAAGCTCGTCGAGTACCGGGGTCGCCGCCGTCATGGCCTGTTCCGTGCGGCCCATACCGGTGCACGGTGGAGGGCTAGATGGAAGCGCTGGCGCCGCTGCCCGGGCGATGACCTCGACTTGGCCGGGCCGGTACAGCCGGCGCCCGTCCGGGGTGCGCTCGTACGGCAGCCTGCCGGCGTCGCTCAGCTGATAGACGCGCGGCCGGGTGACGCCGAGTCGCTCAGCGACCTGCGCGGCCGTGAGCCACCACGGGGCACCTTCGTGCCAGCGTTCGAGCGACAGCTGCTCGACGTCGGCCCGGAGCAGCCCCGCCTTCGCGTACGGACTGACCGGCCGGAGCTTGCCCTCGACGACCCATCGGGCGACGCTGCCAGGGTGAACGCCGAGGAGCTCGGCGGCCTCCGCGTGCGTCATCCGGTCGACGGGGTGCGGCACGCGCCGAGCGTAGGGCGCTTCAGTTGTTGCTCGGCGGCGACACCGGGAGCCTCGGCACAGTCGGGGGCACAACGGGCACACGCGGAGCGAAAGGCACGGGTCGCCTCCGTGTACTTCCCGGCCCGTTCGACTACGACGGCAAGGCCCCCAGCCGTCCAGTCGGCGAGAGCAGGTCGAGCCGGCGCCAACAACACTAGAGCTCTGTAGTTGGGTCGCCATGGGTCAGTCCTCGAAGAACTCTTCGTCGATCTGCTTGAGGTCAAACGTCTCTCGAACGGTGACGCCCACGTTGTACCGCACCATCATGCGGGTGAGCTCCTCCCCGTCGATCAGCACTAAGCGCATGGGGACTCCGTCCGAAAAGATTCGAGCTCCTGCGCTGAATCGAGCGGTGGTCACGAACACACCGCGATTCGTTTGGGCGCCCTGCAGTGCACCGACGAAGGCTTGCAGCTCCGGCCGCCCCACAGACGCCTCCTTGTCGTACCTCTTGGCCTGCACGCCGACAAGTTCAAGGCCGAGGGCGTCCTGCCGAACTAAGCCGTCCAAGCCTGCGTCACCGCTCTTCCCCGTGTGTTGCAGCAGGGACTCTCTTCCGCCGTACCCCATCGCTTTGAGAAGCCGTAGAGACACGCGCTCTAAGAAGGCAGGCGGCTGGGCCAGCACCCGATCCAGCAGCTCGTTGGCAAGAGCCGCATCAGCCGTAAGCACGAGACCGCCTACAGCCTCACTTGGAGACACCTCTACTGCTGTCGCAACACCGCCGCTCACCGCTTGATCGGTGGTGGGCGCCTTAGGCGTCCGGAAAGCCTGATACTCCGGGTACCCGGACAACACGTTCATGTCCACTTTCTGGGGATGCCGGGCGAGGGCGTCATAGCCGCGCTGCGTCAGGGTGTAGCGGGCGCGCGCAGGCCGAGAGACGAGACCCGCCTTTCCCATGTGCGTCAGTGCCCAAGCCACCCGGTTCGAGTAGGTGGTCTGCTTGCCGCTCGGCAGTAGTTGCTCCTGGTCCATCTCGGAGACCTGTAGGGCAAGAGCCACTGTCTGGCGTATCTCCTGAAGGGTGTGCGCCTGGCGGTCCTCTAGGGCGACCAGGGTCGGACGCATGAGCGTCTGGAAGTCAGGAACAGACACATGGCGGAGCGTACGGGTCTGACTCTCTACCGTCACGGTCCGAGCAGCTTTGGTGCCTGCTGCACAGGGAGCGCGAGGGTAGGCCGCTGCCGCAGGTGGTCCAGCGCGGCGAGCGCTCACGGTGTCCCTTATTGCACGCAAGTTGCACGACAACGCATTGGACTGGACTCTAACCTCGTCTGACCTGCGATGAAGCTGGCTCCCGCGACTGGACTCGAACCAGTAACCTGCCGGTTAACAGCCGGCCGCTCTGCCAATTGAGCTACGCGGGATCGCCGAGCGCGAAGCGTCGAACGGCCCCGAGGCGAGGGCCCACCCTAGCAAGTCAGAGTCCGAGCTCGGCCTCTGCGGCCGAGCGGCCGGCCGCGATCGCAGCCTGCACCTGCGGGTCGTCCGGGCTCAGCCCGCTATCCAGCCAGAACGACCACTCGACCGGTCCGCCGACGGGTGAGCGACGGGCGGTGACCTTGACCCCGCGGTTGTCGCGGACCGGTGCGTACCGGCTGAACAGGACGCTGGCCGTCACCCGGTCGCGCACGAGGTCGAGCAGCCGTCGCGGCTCGACCAGTGCCAGCGAGTGGCTCGGCTCCGGCTGACCGAAGTCAACCACCTCGACCACGTCCAACCGCCTGGCCTCGTCGTCGAACCGGGCCCGGTCGATCCCCTCCCAGGGGATCCGACGCCAACCGGAACCGGTGGCGACATGCAGCGCCCGGTCGGTACCGACGTGCCAGGCACCGTCGGCATCGGCGGCACCGGCCAGTACTCGTTCCCCGTCAACGAGCACCAGGCGACGCAGCACCGGGACCGGGACCACCGGTGTCCGTCGCAGTGGGCTCACCCCCCCAGTGTGGCGGGATCACGGACCCAGCCAGTCACGCAACCCGTCCACCTGCGGCAGCTGACGCAACATCTGCCAGGCCTCCTTCTCGATCCGGTGGGCAACGTCGCGGCTGATGCCGTGCGTTCGGGCCACGGTCCGGATGCTCTGCGGGCGCCCGTCCCCCCAACCCACCCGCTCGCGCAGCACGGCCCGGTGCACGGCCGGCAGCCGGCGCAACGCCGCGCTGAGCCGATCGCGCAGCTCGGCCTGCTCGGCGACGCTGCATGCCTCGTCGCTTGTGCTGAGCATGTCTTCGCCGTACGCAGCCGGTTCCCCCGCGAACCGTTGCAGAGACTGCGCGGGAGCCGCGCTGCGCAGCAGCACGCGAACCTCGTCCGCGTCGGAGCCCAACGCTTCGGCGAGCTGGTCAGCCGACGGCACCTCCCCCAAACGCTCGGCCAGCTCGTCCCGCGCCCGGATGCACGCCGCGATCTGGTGACCGACATGTTTCGGCACCCGCACCGAGCGGGCCTGCTCCGCGACCGCGCTGCTCACCGCCTGCCTGATCCACCACGTGGCGTACGTGGAGAACGCGATCCCCCGCTCGTGGTCGAACTTGTCCACCGCCCGCAACAGCCCGAAGGCACCCTCCTGCACCAGGTCCGGCAGCGGCATCGAGGACACGCGGTAACGGCGGGCGATCGACACCACCAGACGCAGGTTGGACGTCACCAGCAGCGCCTTGGCCCGCTCGCCGTCAGCGGCTGCCGCAGCGAGAACGGCCACCTCGTCAGCGGGCGGTGGCGGGCCGTTGTCGAGGCGTTGCTGTGCCGCGGTCCCGCGCCGCACTCGCCGCACCGCGGCAATCACTTCGGAGCGGGTCAGCAGCGGGATGCGACCGATCCGGTTCAGGTACTGCACCCAGGCGTCATGAACCACGCTGGCACTCCCTCGGCGTCGACACGTGCGCCGAGTCTGCGTCCGATCGGCGCGGTACGGGAGGGGCCGATCACCCGGCTGTGGACACACCTCAGCTGCGGTCCGGGCTGGGGACGAGCCGGTCAGTCCACCGCGCCGATGGCCTGCTCGTGCAGGCGGCGACGATGCTGCTCCAGAGCGGCCAGGTCGCCGAACATCCGGTTGTAGGCGGCCTGCTGCTCGACCGGGTTGGTCCGCTGAATGCGGCCCTTCAGCGCCTGGATGCGCCGCTGCACGGTGAGCAGCTGAACCCGCGCCAGGTGGGCGGCCACCAGCTCCTCGTCCAGGACGCGGTTCAGCGGCAGTGGCTCAACGGCCAGCGCCGAGAAGGCGCTGCGCACCGCGGGGTCGCTGAGCCGGGAGCTCACCCGGTCGAGCCAGCCCGGGTCAGGGCCCGCCGGCCATGGTTCGGCTGTGACCGCGGACCAGATGGTGGCCAACCACGGATGGGTGAAGTCGTCCGCGTCGACGTCCACCGCGCCGCTGGCTGCCAGTTGCGGCTGCTGCAGGACGGCCTGCAACCCCTCCCGCTCGTAGTGGAACTGGGCGTCCCGCAGTTCAGGCATGACCTGCTGGGTGCCTCCCTGTTCGGGCCCCGACGGCGAGCGCGCGGACGGCGGTGCCGACCCCCGTCGGGCCGCCTGCCGTACGACGCCGCGCACCTCGTCCGGGTCGACCCCCACCATCCCGGCCAGCTCTCGGGAGAAGGCGTCGATCTTGGACCGGTCGCGCACGCTTGCCACCAGCCGGGCCGCGTCCCGCACCGCGTCGATGCGCCCGTCCGCCCGGTCGAGGTCGTAGCGGCTGACCACGTTGCGCAAGACGAAGCGGTACAGCGGTACCCGCCGTGCCACCAGCTCGCGGACAGCGGCATCGCCTTGGGTCAGCCGCAGGTCGCACGGGTCGAGCCCGCTCGGCTCGACAGCAACGTAGGTCTGGGCCACGAACTGCTGGTCGCCGTCGAACGCCTTGAGGGCCGCCCGCTGCCCGGCCGCGTCGCCGTCGAAGGTGAAGATCACCTCGCCACGGAACTCGTCGTGGTCGAGCAGCAGTCGGCGCAGGATGCGGCCGTGGTCGGCCCCGAAGGCGGTGCCACAGGTCGCGACCGCCGTCGACACGCCCGCAAGGTGGCAGGCCATCACGTCGGTGTAACCCTCGACAACGACGGCCTGGTGAGCGCGCGCGATCTCCCGCCGGGCCAGGTCCACCCCGTAGAGCAACTGGCTCTTCCTGTACAACGTGGTCTCTGGGGTGTTGAGGTACTTCGCCTCGATCCGGTCGTCGTCGTGCAGGCGCCGGGCACCGAAACCGACCACGTCCCCGGACAGCTCGCGGATGGGCCACATGAGCCTGCCGCGGAACCGGTCGTACGCCCCTCGCCCGGATGCGCCGGCCAAGCCCGCGGCCACCAGGTCGTCGTCCGAGAAGCCACGGGTACGCAGGTGCCTTAGCAACCCGTCACCCGAGCGCGGGGCGTAGCCGACGCCGAACTGTTCGGCTGCAGCCCGGTCGAATCCGCGCTCCTCCAGGAAGCGCCGCCCGTCCACGGCCTCGTCACTGTCAGCCAGGCCGGCGGCGTAGAACTGCTGGGCGAGCCGGTTGGCCTCGACCAGCCGCTGCCGCTGGCCCCGGTCGGCGCCGGTCCGCGGACCGCCACCCTCGGCGTAGTGGAGCTCGACGCCTGCGCGGGCGGCCAGCTTCTCGACCGCCTCGACGAAGCTCAGCCCCTCGATCTGCTGCAGGAAGGTGAAGACGTCACCGCCTTGACCGCAGCCGAAGCAGTGGAAGTACTGCCTGGCCGGGGTGACTGTGAACGACGGGGTCTTCTCGTCGTGGAAGGGGCACAGGCCCTTCTGCGAGCCGCCACCGGCTCCCCGCAGCGTGACGTAAGCGGACACGACTTCGTCGATCTGTGCCCGCTCCCGGACCGTGGCGATGTCGTCGTCACGGATGCGGCCGGCCACCTCGGGAGTCTAGGTCGTACGACTCCTGGGGTGGCCGGCCGTCCACACACCTGGCGGATCGCGGAGGTCAGGCGCTGGTGTTGATCGATCCGTTCACGCCGTCGGGGAAGAAGCCGCCCTCGCGGACGCTATCCGGGTTCAGGTAGACGATATTGAGCACCTGACCGGCGGACCGGCTGAAGGCGATGCCGTTCTTGTCCGTCGGCACCAGGTTGGCCTTGCCGTCGCGCAGGATCCCCTGGTCGAGGTCGGTGGGACCGTCGAGGCTGTCCCGGGCGGCCGAGATCTTGTTGGCCGCCGTCCCGAGGCCAAGGGCGAACAGGGTCGTCCGGATGATCGCCGCGTGGTAGGCCTCGACCGCCAGGATGCCGGCCGCCGCCTCGAGGAAGGTGTTGTTGTTGATCAGCGGGGCAGCACCCTTGTACGCGGTCACGCCGACGTCCTCGAAGATGAATGCACCCAGCAGGAAGTTGTTCTCGTTGGCGTACGGGTCGAACGTCTGGTTCGGTCCGATCAGGCCAGCAGCCCTGGCGGCCGCGGTGAAGCTGGCTTGGATGTCGATCTTGGGACGCGAGACCTTCGCGCCACCGAGCGCCGCGCGCAGGAATGCGACGTGGTCGCGCTCGTCTTGGGCGATCTCGACCGCGTACTGCCGCACTGCGGGGGTGTCGAACTTGACCTGCCGGCCGCCGATGACCGGGCCGCGGTCCCCGACGCCGGTGGTCAGGCTGTCGGGCAGCCCGTCGCCGTACACGGCCTGCAGGTAGAACTCAGCCTCGAGGTACTCGAGGTTGAGGGCGAAGTTCAAGATCGCGGCGTCGCTCGGGCCGTTCGTTGCGACCGCACGGTCCATCCCGGTGACAGCGCTGGCGCCAACGACGCCCAGCCCGGCCAGGCCCGCGCTCTTCAAGAAGCGTCGCCGATCCGAATCGTTCTCCGAGCTCCGCTCGATCATGTCAACCACAGTTCGCTTACCGAACATGCACAACTCCTCTGAGTGATACGACACCTTTGTCGTCGCGATGCCTGCGCATCGCACCGCAAGTTCTCCGCGGCGGGAGCCGAAGATTGGTCAGCGGTCGAAACAGTCACAAATACCACTGCACGAATCCGTGCCGTGACGATGTGTGATCTCTATTGCGCACGAGCCCGAATCCGCCCGATCGCGGAAAGGTCAGATGTCGGACAGCGCGACGGAGGTATCCGCCAGCCGGGCGGGATCCAGCTGGCGACGGGAGCGGATCAGCGCCTGCACGTCATCGGTGGTGTCCCACACGTTGAGGTGCATGCCGGCCTCGACCCGGCCGTCGACGCACCACAACGCCACGAACTCCCGAGTGGCCAGCTCGCCGCGGACAACCAGCTGGGACTGCGCCACGGAGGCGACGTGGCCGACGTACTCCATCCCGGCGTCGTACTGATCAGAGAAGAAGAAGGGCAGCGCATCGTGGCTCACTTGCGGATCGAGCATCGCCTTGGCTGCGGTGACGCCGCCATCGTGTGCGTTCGCCCAGTGCTCAACGCGGATCCGGCGACCACCGAGCGCTGCGCACGGCCATGAAGCCACGTCGCCGGCGGCATACACATCCGACCTCGACGTCCGCAGTGAGGCATCGACGAAGACCCCACCGGTGTCGTCGTCGATGTGCAGCCCGGCGTTCTCGGCCAGCTCGACGCACGGCGACACCCCGACGCCTATGACCACCAAGTCGGCCGAGATCAGCTGCCCGTCGGAGGTGACGACTGCCTCGACCCGCTGGTCGCCGCGGAAGGAGTCGATCCCCGGCCCGACCCGCAGGTCGACGCCGTTGTCGCGGTGCAGACCGGCGAACACGTCTGAGAGCGGGTCGCCCAGCACCCGGACCAGCGGCGCCTCCGGCGACACCACCGTCACCTGGGCACCGTGGGCGCGGGCCGCGGCAGCCGCCTCCAACCCGATCCAGCCGGCCCCAACCACGACCACGTCGGGCCGATCGGCCAACCGGTCCCGCATCCGCACCGCGTCCTCGAGCGTCCGCAGGGTCACCACACCGTCCAGGTCGGCACCGGGAACCGGCAGCGTGCGGACCCGGGAGCCGGTGGCGAGCAGCAGCTTCGAGTACGGCAGGTCGCGCCCGTCAGCGGTGACCACCTGGTGCCGGTCCGGGACTAGGCGGCGCGCCTCGACGCCGAGGCGGAGGTCGACCTCGTGCTCGGCGTACCACTCCTGGTCGAGCAGTGTGGTGGAGTCCGGAGGGTCCTCACCGGTGAGCACCTGCTTCGACAGCGGCGGCCGGTCGTACGGCAGCAGCGGCTCACCCGCAAGCACGGTCACCGGACCGTCGTACCCCTCGTCGCGCAGCGTCTCGACCGCCTTGGCGGCAGTGACACCTCCCCCCACCACCACGATGCCGTACGCTCGCTCGTCGCTCGCCCGCTCAGCCACCCGCCGACTCTAGTGCTGCAGCTGGGGATGGACGCATGTCGCCGCCGGCCAGGCCCCCCGGCGCAGCCCGCAACACCAGGGCTGCCAAACCCCAATGCCTATACATGTTTCCCCATACGGCGGTCGGTGCACGGTCACGGCACGAGCGTCAACCGCCGGTGCCAGGTTGCCGCCGAGACATCGGTGAGGCTGGCCACCTGGTCGACGACCACCCGCAGCCGAGCGGCGTCGTCGGTCGCCTGAAGCCAGTCGCCGGCCAGCGGCGGCTCCAAGGCCTCCGGTGCCCGGTCGGTGAGTGCGCCGACGAGCTCGCCCAGCACCTGCCGCTGGCGGTCCAGCAGCGCCATCCTGGTGTCTGCCCGCATCACGTAGTGCGCCGCGACGCCCTTCAGCACAGCCACCTCGTCCTGGGTGTCCCGCGGCACCACCAGGTCGGCGCCGTGCCGGGTAAGCGGACCAGGGCCGAACGCCTCGCGCGTCGCCTGCCGGGTGGCCTCGCTGAACCGGCCGATGAGCCCGGATGTCAGCTGCTTCAGCCCGGCCAGGGAGCGCCGGCTGCCGTCGAAGCCGCCCGTCGGCCACAGCGGCGAGGCGCGCAGCCGTCGCAACGCCTCGCCCAACTGCTGGTTGTCTCGATCCGGGAGGTACCAGTCACGAACGACGGAGAACACCGCCGCCAGCTGCCCAACGTCGTCCAGGCGTGCCAGGTCGATGGACCCGGCGACAACGCCATCCTCCACGTCGTGCACCGAGTACGCGACGTCGTCGGCGAAGTCCATCACCTGTGCCTCGATGCTCCGCCGTGGACCGTCCACGCCGGCGCGGACCCAACCGAAGACTGGCGCGTCGTCGTCGTACACGCCGAACTTGCGGACCGCGCTGACCTCCCCGTCGGCATGTCGGATCACCGGAACGGCGGCCTCTGCGCGCTGCCATGGGTACTTGATGCAGGCGTCGACAGTGGCACGGGTGAGGTTGAGCCCCACGCTGCGGCCGTGCGCGTCGGCGGTCTTTGCCTCGAGCCTGGTCAGGATCCGCAAGGTCTGAGCGTTGCCCTCGAACCCGCCGGCTGCCTGACAGGTCTCGTCCAGCGCCCGCTCCCCGTTGTGCCCATACGGCGGGTGGCCGAGGTCGTGCGCCAGTGCCGCCGTCTCCACCAGGTCCGGGTCACACCCGACCGCCTTGCCGACCTCACGGGCGACCTGGCCGACCTCCAACGAGTGCGTCAGCCGGTTGCGGACGAAGTCGTCGGTCTCCGGGCCGACGACTTGAGTCTTGGCCGCCAGCCGGCGCAGCGACGCCGCGTGCAGCACCCGGGCCCGGTCCCGTTCGAAGGCCGAGCGACCGGTTCGGTTCGGTGGCTCGTCGACGCGACGGCGCAATGCCTCGTCGGGATAACCCGCCAGCGCCTGGTTGTGACTGTCCACCGATCGAGCGGCCATCAGTCGGCGAGACCGCCGGCCGACGTCCAGAGGATGGTGACCTCCGTGTCGCCGGGGCAGATCGGCGTGATGTCCTCGACCACCCAGCGGCCGCTGGTGCTGCGACCGGTCCAGTTCGCGCCCAGAGCGACGTCGTTCTTGTCGAAGCCCACGATGGTGAACGGACGCTCCTGGTAGCGAAACCGCATCTGCGAGGTGGTCGTGCGAAACGACTGGTCGGTGACACCGGTGCTGATCACGCCGTTGTCTCCGCGCACCTCGACTCGGTAAACCTTCGTCCGGTCCGGGAACGGCAGGTCGACCAGCTCGGTGGGGAGCGAAACCACGGTCACGTCGTCGAAGCAGCGGTCGAGCTCGGTCGGGGTCTCGGTGGGCGTCGCGGACTCCGTGGCAGGCGTGGTGGGCTCGATGGAGGCACCCGGCGGCCCCGGGTCGTCCTCGTCGCAGCCGGCGCTGACCGCCAGAATCGCCAACATGCCCAGAAGGGGCAGCGCCCGCACCGCTGTCGCGGTGGGACGTCTACGCACCATGCGTCCCACCCTACGATCGCCGCCCGTACCGACTCGACTCCGTGGTGCGTTGTCGCTCAGCCTCCGGAGGTGGCCTGCTCGGCTTCCAGGTCGACGCGGCCGTACCCGTCGTGGTCGAGCCACCCCGCCGGCAGAGCTACCGCTCGCGCGGTGCCCTGCCGCCCGCGCGGTGTGCCGAGCTCGGAGACCGGATACGGCTCCGACGGGTCGAGGCCGGCGAGCAGGGAGTCGAGGGCGCCCAGGCTGGACACCAGGCCGAGGCGTCGGCGCGCTTCGCCACCGGTCCGGAAGCCCTTGAGGTACCACGCCACGTGCTTGCGGAACTCGGTGCAGCCCCGCTCCTCGCCGAACTGCTCGGACAGCAGCTCGGCATGACGACGCATCACCGCCGCCACCTCGCCGAGCCGCGGTAGCCGGGTCACCCGCTGGCCGGTGAAAGCGGCGGCCAAATCCCGGAACAGCCAGGGCCGGCCGAGGCAGCCGCGCCCGACGACCACCCCGGCGCAACCGGTCTGCTCGACCATCCGCACCGCGTCGGCGGCCTCCCAGATGTCACCGTTGCCCAGCACCGGCACCGGCACCTCGTGCGCCAGTCGAGCGATGGCCGCCCAGTCCGCGCTGCCGGAGTAGTGCTGCTGCGCGGTCCGAGCGTGCAGGGCGACCGCGGCGCAGCCGGCGTCGGCGGCGATCCGGCCCGCGTCGAGGTAGGTCAGGTGGTCGTCGTCGATGCCCTTGCGGGTCTTCATCGTCACCGGCACGCCGTAGGGAGCGGCAGCGCGCACCGCGGCGGTCAGGATCTCGCCGAGCAAGCTCCGCTTCCACGGCAGCGCGGCGCCGCCGCCCTTGCGGGTGACCTTCGGCACGGGGCAGCCGAAGTTGAGATCCACATGGTGCACCCCGTGGTCTCCGCAGCAGATCTCGACCGCCTTGCCCACGTACGCCGGGTCTACGCCGTACAGCTGCACCGAACGGACCCGCTCAGTCGGGTCGAAGCGCAGCATCGCGAGGCTGGTGCGGTCTGCCTCGACAACCCCGCGCGAGGTGGTCATCTCGCTCACGTACAGGCCGGCGCCCTGCTCGCGGCACAGCCGTCTGAACGCGGCATTGGTCACTCCCGCCATGGGGGCCAGCACCACCGGCGGGGAGACCTCGAGCGACCCGAGGCGAAGCGAGGATGGCAGCACTGGCATCCAGACGGTCCCGTCAGCAACCGACCAGTCGCGCGGCCAGCCAGCCCTCGACCTGGTCCAGCCCGACCCGCTCCTGACCCATGCTGTCCCGTTCCCGCACGGTAGCGGCGGCGTCGTCGAGGGTGTCGAAGTCGACCGTGACGCAGTACGGCGTCCCGACCTCGTCCTGCCGGCGGTAGCGGCGACCGATCGCACCCGCGTCGTCGAAGTCGACGTTCCAGTGCCTGCGCAGGGCCGCGGCCAGGTCGCGCGCCTTCGGCGAGAGGTCAGCATTGCGGGACAGGGGCAGGACCGCCACCTTCACCGGAGCCAGCCGGGGGTCCAGCCGCAGCAGGGTGCGGGTGTCCACGCCCCCCTTGGCGTTCGGGGCCTGGTCCTCGGTGTAGGCGTCCATCAGGAACGCCATCATCGCGCGGTTGACACCGGCGGCCGGCTCGACCACGTAGGGCGTGTAGCGCTCGCCGGTGGACTGCTCGAAGTACGACAGGTCCTGACCGGAGTGCTTCGAGTGCGTGGTCAGGTCGAAGTCGGTGCGGTTGGCGATCCCCTCAAGCTCGTCGAACTGCTTTGCTCCTAACCGGAACCGGTACTCGATGTCCACGGTGCGCTTGGAGTAGTGCGACAGCTTGGCCTGCGGGTGCTCGTACAGCCGCAGGTTGTCCGGGTCGATGCCGAGGTCGGTGAACCAGCCCATCCGCTCGCCGATCCAGTACTCGTGCCACTGCTCGTCGGTGCCGGGCTCGACGAAGAACTCCATCTCCATCTGCTCGAACTCGCGCGTGCGGAAGATGAAGTTGCCTGGCGTCACCTCGTTGCGAAAGCTCTTGCCGATCTGGCCGATGCCGAACGGCGGCTTGCGACGGGCGGAGTTCAGCACGTTGGCGAAGTTGATGAAGATGCCCTGTGCCGTCTCGGGGCGCAGGTAGGCCAACCCTTCGTCGGTCTCGACCGGGCCGAGGTGGGTCGTGAGCAGGCCGTTGAACATGCGGGGATCGGTGAAGGCGCCTCGCGTGCCGCAGTTGCTGCAGGCGACGTCGGCGAGGTCGACCGCATCCGGGTCGTCGATGCCCTTCCTGGCCGCATGTGCCTCCTGCAGGTGATCGGCACGAAAACGCTTGTGGCAGCTCTGACACTCCACCAGGGGGTCGACGAACGCGTCCAGGTGCCCAGAGGCCTCCCACACCTTGGTCGGCAGGATCACCGACGAGTCCAGCCCGACCACGTCGTCGCGGGCCTGGACCATCGAGCGCCACCACTGCCGCTTGACGTTCTCCTTGAGCTCGACACCGAGCGGCCCGTAGTCCCACGCTGCCTTGGTTCCGCCGTAGATCTCGCCGCACGGGAACACGAAGCCCCGGCGCTTGCAGAGGCTGACGACAGTGTCCACTGACTCGGCGGCCACGAGATCCTCCATCCGGCTGGGTGTCGGCGGCGGCACGTCGGCGAGGGCCGACGAGTTGCGCGTCAGGCTAGCGTCCCGCTCCCGGGCCGGTCGTACCCGCGTCCGGCGCACGCGCACTGGTCCCGTCCGCACCAGCACCGATGATCACCTCGTACGCGCTCGGTTCGTCGATCGCCGTGGACAGCAGTGGCACCGCGCGCACCTTCACGTCGTAGGCCGACAGCGCCCGGCGGTAAGAGCCGGTGTCGCGCCAGCGCGTGGCCAGCACCCACAGCTCCGGCTCGTCCACGCTACGGCCGAGTGTTCCCTCGACCCAGCCGGGACGTGCGGCCAGCGCAGCCAGCGCCTCGTGGGCGCCGGAGACGAAAGCGTCGATGCTTCCGGCATCGACACGGTGACGAGTCACGACGAGCACCGCCGTACCCTAACGTCGCTGAGTCTTTGACAACGATTGTCAATCACGTGAAAATGAGTCTCATGTGGAACGGAGCGTTCGTTGGCACGCTCCTGGCCGCGCTGGTGCTCATGGGCTGCACGAGATCCACCGACGACCGCACGGCGCGCGGTCTGTCCACTGTGGCCGCGTTCTATCCACTCGGCTGGGTGGCGGACCGCGTCGGCGGTGGGCATGTCGACGTGGACCTCCTGACCGCGCCCGGCGTCGAGCCGCACGACCTTGAGCTCAGCCCGCAGCAGGTGGCGCAGGTCGCCGATGCCGACGTGGTGCTGTACGAGGCCGGTTTACAACCCGCGGTCGACGACGTGGTCGAACAGGAGGCCGAGGGCACGGTCGTCGACGCCGCCGAGGTTGTACCCCTGGTCTCCGTCGGCGACCAGCTAGACCCGCACTTCTGGTTGGACCCGGACCGGGTGGCAACCCTCGCCGGGGCCGTCGCCGGCTCGTTCGCCGAAGCCGATCCAGTCCGCGCCGAGTCCTACCGTCGCCGGGCCGACCTGCTGGTGGGCCAGCTGGAACGGCTCGACCGCGATTACCGCAAGGCACTGACCGGCTGTCGTACTGATGTCGTCGTCACCAGCCATGACGCGTTCGGCTACCTCGCGGAGAGGTACGGGCTGACGCTGCTGCCGATCGCGGGGATCGACCCCGGGAGCGAGCCGAGTACCCAGCGCCTGGCCGAGCTCGTCGACCTGGTGCGCCGCGCGGACGTCACGACGGTCTTCACCGAGGCGCTGGCCAGTCCCGCCATCGCGCAGGCGCTGGCCGACGAGGCCGGCGTCGCGGTAGCCACACTCGACCCGATCGAAGGGCTCACCGACGAGACGGCCGACGAGGACTATCTCTCGCTGATGCGGTCCAACCTGGACGCGCTGACCCAGGCGAACGGCTGCTGACCGCGGTGGCGACCACAGCCATGCGGGTGCGGAACCTGACTGTTGCGCTCGGCGGCCGCCCCGTCATCCGGCGGGTCGATCTGACCGTGCGGCCCGGTGAGCTGGTGACGGTGCTCGGTGGCAACGGATCTGGCAAGTCGACGCTGGTGCGAGCCGCACTGGGCCTGGTGCCCGCGACCTCGGGGCGGGTCGAGCTGCTCGGCACCCCGCTGCACCGCTTCCGCGAGTGGGTCCGCATCGGCTACGTCCCGCAGCGGTCGACGGCAGCGTCCGGTGTCCCCGCCACCGTCCGTGAGGTGGTTGCTGCAGGCCGGCTGGCGGGTCGTGGGCTACTGCGACCACTCCGGCGCCGGGACCGCGCGGCGATCGATGCGGCCCTGGTCGCGGTCGACCTCGCCGACCGCCACCGCGACCCGGTGGCCGAGCTGTCCGGCGGCCAGCAGCAGCGGGTGCTGGTCGCCCGGTCCCTGGTGTCCGACCCCGACCTGCTCGTCCTCGACGAGCCACTGGCTGGCGTGGACCTCGCGCACCAGGACACGCTCAGCGCGCTGCTCGCCGAACAGACGGCTCGCGGGGTCGCCCTCGTACTGGTCGCCCATGAGCTGGGTCCGCTGGCTCGACATGTCGACCGCGCCGTCGTCCTGGTCGACGGCAGGGTGGCCTTCGATGGCACCCCGGACGAGGAGGCCACCGCCTTCGGCCATGACCACGCGCATCATCATGTCGCCGGTCCGGGCGACGCAGTGGCCGGGATCCCGCACCCGCTGCCGGCTACCCGTCCTGGGACGCCGCGGTGAACATGCTGTCGTACGAGTTCATGCAGCGGGCGCTGCTCGCGGCTCTCGCGACCGGACTGACCGCGCCGGCGATCGGCACCTACCTGGTGCAGAAGCGGCTCGGGCTGCTCGGCGACGGCATCGGCCACATCGCTTTGACCGGCGTGGCACTCGGCTTGCTCACCGGGTGGGCACCGCTGGTCACAGCAATCGTGGTGAGCGTGGCCGGCGCAGCCGCGATCGAGACCCTACGGCTGCACGGACGGACCAGTGGCGACGTAGCGCTTGCGCTGTTCTTCTACGGCGGCATCGCAGGCGGGGTGCTGCTGACGGGGATCGCGGGCAGCTCGGCGGCCACGCTCAACCGCTACCTGTTCGGCTCGATCACGACGATCTCGGACAGCGACCTGCTGCTCGTGAGCGGGCTGGCCGCCGTGGTGCTGGCCGTCTCGGTGGGGCTGGCGCCACAGTTCTTCGCGGTGTGCCAGGACGAGGAGCACGCCCGGGTGTCCGGTCTGCCGGTTGCGGTCTACTCGGTACTGATCGCGGTACTGGCGGCGATCACGGTGACCGTCGCCATGCGTACCGTCGGGCTGCTCCTGGTGAGCGCCCTCATGGTCGTGCCGGTGGCGACCGCCCAGCAGGTCACCCGCAGCTTCCGTGCCACCTTGTCGCTCGCCATGGCGCTCGGCGTTCTTGCGTCGCTGAGCGGCGTCTGGGCCAGCTTTCAGGCCGACACCGCCCCCGGGCCGACCATCGTGCTGCTCGCGCTGGCCGGCTTCGCGGTAGCCGCCCCCCTCGGCGGCATGTTGCGCCGGCACCGGCGAGTACGCGCGCCGTTCGACGATTCCGGCACCGTGGAGCCGCACGAGCATGAGGTCGACCATCCGCATCAGCACGGCCCCGGTTGCGGCCACCGAGCCGTCGTGCACGGCGACCATGTCGACTACGTGCACGACGGGCACCGACACGTGCCGCACGAAGGTCATTACGACGAGCACTAGGCACGAGCAGTAGGAGACGGGCGTTTGAGACGTGAGCAGCAAGGAGGTCACCGGTGAGTGAGACGGGTAGCGACCTCGGGCACCGCCCGACGCGGCAACGCAGGGCGGTGAGCGCGGCGCTGGCCGAGATCGACGACTTCCGCAGCGCACAGGACATCCACGAGGTGCTGCGCGAGCGTGGCGATCGGGTGGGGCTGTCGACGGTCTACCGCACCCTGCAGACCCTGGCCGATGGCGGCCAGCTGGACGTGCTGCGCACCGCCGACGGCGAGACGCGCTACCGGCGCTGCTCAGGTGGGCATCACCACCACCTGGTGTGCAGGAGCTGCGGAAGCACCGTGGAGGTCGAGGGGCCGACGGTCGAGCGGTGGGCCGGCCGGGTCGCCGCCGAGCACGGCTTCCGCGACATCTCTCATACGGTCGAGATCTTCGGGACCTGCAGCGGCTGCGCCTGATCCCCCGCCAGCGGCGGGCCCCGTCTCCAGCGGTCGCTGCCCGACTCGCATGCGCGCGCGGAGCGGGAGGAGGTCAGGCCGTGCCGTAGCGCCGGGTCCGACGGGCGTACTCCTCGACGGCCCGCCACAGGTTGCGCCGGTCGACGTCGGGCCATGCGGTGTCGTCGAAGACGAGCTCGCAGTACGCCGACTGCCAGAGCAGGAAGTTGGAGATCCGCCGCTCGCCGGACGTCCGCCAGAACAGGTCCACGTCGGGGACGTCGGGCTCGTCGAGGTGCCGGGCCAGGCGGCGCTCGTCGACCTGGTCCGGCCGCAGCCGGCCGGCGGACACCTGCTCGGCCAGCGCCCGGGCCGCATCGGCCAGCTCGGCTCGGCCACCGTAGTTGACACACATCACCAGCGTCAGCACGTCATTGTCGCGGGTGAGCTCCTCGGCCAGCTCGAGCTCGTTGACCACGCTGCGCCACAGTCGGGCCCGGCGGCCGGCCCACCGGTCCCGTACACCGAGCGCGTGCATCTCGTCGCGCCGCCGCCGGATGACGTCCCGGTTGAAGCCCATCAGGAACCGCACCTCGTCCGGCGAGCGCTTCCAGTTCTCGGTCGAGAAGGCGTACGCCGACAGGTGCCGCACCCCGACCTCGATGGCACCCTCGACCACGTCGAACAGCGCGGCCTCCCCCGCCTCGTGACCCGCGGTGCGAGGCAACCCGCGGGCTCGGGCCCAGCGCCCGTTGCCGTCCATCACCACGGCAACGTGGGCTGGCACCGCGTCGGCGGACAGGTCGGGCGGTCGGGCTCCCGACGGGTGCGAGGACGGTGGGTGCGGCTGGCTCACGCGCCCGACCGGTCGACATGGCTCAGTGACCGCAGCCCGCGCTCGAGATGCCAGGCAAGGTAGGCCGCGACCAGACCAGAAGACTCCCGCCGGGTGCGCTCGTCGGCACCGGAGGCGTGCTCCCAGTCACCGGTCAGCAGTGCGGACAGCAGGCGTACGGTCGCCGGC